>JAOUPJ010000360.1 GCA_029879945.1 Gammaproteobacteria bacterium | reverse complement strand
TTCCCCACTGCTGCCTCCCGTAGGAGTCTGGGCCGTGTCTCAGTCCCAGTGTGGCTGATCATCCTCTCAGACCAGCTACGGATCGTCGCCTTGGTAGGCCTTTACCCCACCAACAAGCTAATCCGACGTAGGCTCATCTTATAGCACGAGGTCCGAAGATCCCCCGCTTTCCTCCGTAGAGCGTATGCGGTATTAGCATGAGTTTCCCCATGTTGTCCCCCACTACAAGGCAGATTCCTACGTATTACTCACCCGTCCGCCACTCGTCAGCGCCCGAAGGCCTGTTACCGTTCGACTTGCATGTGTTAGGCATGCCGCCAGCGTTCAATCTGAGCCAGGATCAAACTCTTCAGTTTAATACCTGCGGTCGATTTAACGACCAAATTTTGAGTACGCACAAATAAAAATATTGACTAGGTTTACTTGCGCTAATGTTTTTCATCATGTGTTCAAACATTATGCGCGAGCACCCACACAAATTACTTGATCATTCAATTTTTAAAGAGCTTTTGTCGAGAGTCTTGCCCGACAAGGAGCGCATATTGTACGCTTGTTTTTCTAGCTGTCAACACTTGTTTTTGACTGATTTTCGATGAGAGCCAAATTCAGCGGATTTCGATTATTTTCAATAAAAACAACCTTTTAGAAATTCCGCTCGGTCGCCACCGTGCTAGGCCGCAAATTATAGGCATATTCAGACGCAGGTCAACGACTATTTTACATTTTTCTAATGAAGCGACTCTATTTGTTCACGTTCTGAACGACCAGCCTGTTTTTCCGGCTTCAAACTCTCCACTTCTGTCGCTTGGCTCGCTGCAATTAGCAGATTGGGCAATATTCTGAAATCTGAAAAACTGGAGAATTTTTTTAGTTGTTTTACTATTTGGGCATATTCGGAATCGGAAATACCTCCCTCAGCAAGTAACAATAAGAGGTACGGTCCTTTTTCGGGCTTCCACCCAGCCAGATCCATGAAAGAACCCAACTCTGAGACAAAAACAGTCGCGCACCCATAACTACTATCTTGGACCAGCCTCACCCCTGTAATCTGACTAATGACCCCTCCCACCAAGGTTCTGTGCTCAGGCGAGTTCAAATGTAACTCCCAGCCGAATCCTTTGCTAAATAGCTCCGCCAGGACAAGAGAGAGATTGGCTCGCTGCGCCGCGTTTGATGGGACACTCATAGCAAGAAACATCTGACCTTCTAGCTCAGGCCCTTTACTAAACGTAGAGTTAATACCAATGAGTAACTTCAAGCTTTTACCCGGAACCACTAAACCCGCCCCAAGCTCTTCGGCACTTCTGACCTCTATCTGCATAGGGCCTGACTTTGCCGCCCCCACTTTGTACCCAAGGCGGGTAAGATGCAGGGAGAAGAATCTCCTCGCTTTCTGTGAACAAGAAAATGTAACATCCATAACTTTTTCCTGAGAACGCTGGCTGGACACATGATGACTGTAGTCAAAGCCTTTTTCAGAACTTATAAATAAGTCAAAATAGAAAACCGAGCCTATCCCTTCCGCTGTTTCATAGTTAACACTCCCACCATGCGCCTCAATGATAAACTTACAAATACTCAACCCCAAGCCACTCCCCCGATGTTTATTGTTAATGCTTTGCTGAGCCTGGGAGAATTTTTCAAACAAACGTGGCTTAAAACTCTCAGGTATTCCGGGGCCGTAATCCATTACCGATATGCGCACTATATCTCCAACTAAAAAAGCTGACAGCAAGACGGTGGAATGAGGATAGGAAAATTTTGTTGCATTTGACACCAGATTTGAGACGACTTGCTCTATTCGATCTGCATCAGCATAGATGTATCCTAAAATGGCAGAACTTTCGAGTTTTATTTCCGACATGTTCGAACCCATAGGTACTTGGTTTACCTGTAGCAGGTGACGCAATAGTATTTCGGCCTTTATTTTTCTCTTCTCATAGCGCATTCCACCCGATTGAAGCTTCTCAAAATCCAGTATGTCATTGACGAGCAACAGAAGTTTATCTGTATTTCTAGTGGCAATAGCCATCAGATCTCTCGACTGCCTATCCAGTCCCGCCAAACCATGTCCATTTATCAAGCCGAGAGATCCCTTAATAGCCGTTAGCGGGGTTCGTAACTCATGACTAACGGTGGAAACAAATTCATCTTTTAATTTTTCAACCCTCTTACGCTCGGTCACATTGCTAGCGTAGATAATAAAAAAATCAGAGTCTTTATCTTTATTTTCAACATACGTGAAATGAAATTCAATTGGGATTTCTTTTTCAAATCGATCTACATAAACAATTTCCAGATGGTTTGCGAGACCATATTTCTCATCTTTCCCTGCATCGACACAGATATTTTTAGTCACTTCTTTGCAAGCCAAAACGGAAATATGCCTATTTAACACTTCGCTTTTCTGGTATTTAAACAGCAACTCTGCACCACGATTCCATACCTTAATCGTGTAGTGCTTATCAACCATAATTACTGCACCACGAATTTCTTGAATAATCCTAGCCTGATCGGTGAGTTGGCGAGTTCTCTCTGTAACCAGATCTTCTAACCTTCCCCTATAGGCAAGCAACTCCGTTTTCTCTTTAACTTCGTTAGTTATATCGGCAAACATTCCATTCCACACAACTTCACCAGAATCTTCCAACCTTGCAACTGAGCTGGCCCTCATCCAGCCCACGCTTTTGTCTCGCCAAATAACTCGATAGTCCGCCTCCCATGATAGACCTTTATCAATGGCATGCCACACAGATTTTTCCACTTCAGGCAAATCATCGGGATGCACAAGATCAAACAGCAGCCGCCAGGACTTCATCACTTCATCATGTGAAAGCCCAAATAATTGCTCAACATTTTTTGTTATGTAAAGCAACTCGGTTTGGCCATTGGTTTTTCTGACAAACTGGTAACTAACTCCTGGGCGATTCTCGGTAATAGACTGAAATTGCTGTAACTCGTTTAGCAACTTATTTTCTTGTTCTTTTTGTTTGGTGTTATCACTAAAAACTATCACAGCACCTTGAACTTCCCCATTTTCCAGAATCGGATTCGCCACATAACTAACCGCTATTTGTTTGCCTGAAGCACTGGTAAAATAATCATCGTTGCGATTTACAACTTCACCTTCAAGCCACGATTTCGAAATGACACACTCCG
>JAOUPJ010000096.1 GCA_029879945.1 Gammaproteobacteria bacterium | reverse complement strand
CACCAATAAAAAGAGGATCGAAGCGAATGAGTTCTAGCTTTGACTGGGTGTTTTCGTCAATCAACCTGGTGACGCGTTCATTTTCGATGGTAACGGTGACTTGCGCGGCGTTACGAAAACCATCGTGAAATTCGAAGGGCCTCAGATGAATGGTAAACTGGTTTCCGACGCGCTTATACGTGCCCGGCTGTTCTGCGGATACGAAGCGACGATACCGCAAGGCCTCCAGTTCTTCAATCAAGTGCTGACTACTGATTTGTCTGCCCGTATAGAGCTCCAAGGGGCGTGCGTAGACGCGCGACGGAACCTCCCAGCGTTTCCCTTCAAACTGGGCGCGTACCACCACATCGAGATAAATGGTATAGGCGACTACGAGGGGAATGCCAAATACAATAAATAGCAGAAAAAGGCTCTGGACAGGTCCTATAAAACCGCCCCGATTAAAGCCCCGTCTAACTGTCCACCAATAGTTGCGCCAAAGCCTGAGCACTAAACTTCTTCCTCTAGATTTGAGATATCAGTGCGCTTGAGAATTATATAGCAATCAAAGACATTTATTATGTTGATTAGTTTCTTTACCCAATTAAACGACTAACAATATCTGTCGGTTTTTCAACACTATGTTTAACCCACAAAAACCGTTATATTATCGGCCACATCAGTTATTTCAAAAGACTAGGTAAGTAAAGCCATGAACAAAATGAAATTTTCAGCGATTTTTCTGTTACTTCTAGCCATTTGTACCTTGCCAACCACGGCGTTTAGTGCAAAAAATCCTCAGGTTAGAATCCAAACCAGTCTGGGTGAAATCACCCTGGAATTAGATGCAAAAAAGGCCCCTAAATCGGTCGACAACTTTTTGAACTATGTGAAAATGGGATTTTACGACGGCACCATCTTTCACCGCGTTATCTCCAATTTTATGGTTCAAGGCGGAGGTTACACGCGCACCTTTGAACAGAAAAAAACCAACGATCCAGTCGAGAATGAAGCGGATAATGGTTTACCCAATGTACGTGGCAGCATCGCCATGGCGCGTACACCCAATCCCCACTCAGCGACCGCTCAATTTTTCATCAATGTGGTGGACAATGATTTTCTCAACCACAGAAATAAGTCTCCGCAAGGCTGGGGCTATGCCGTTTTTGGCAAGGTCGTTAGCGGTATGGATGTGGTAGACAAGATCAGAAAAACGCCCACCGGCTCCGGCGGTCCGTTCCGTTCCGATGTCCCCCAGATCACAGTGGTTATCGAAAAGGCGGAAATCATCAAATAGAAATTCGAAAATTGATGAGTACTCTGTTTATTTCTGATTTGCACCTGGCCGCCGATACCCCTGAGATCGCCTACGCCTGTTGCGAGCTGCTTGAACGCTATGCCGGTGAACTCGAGAGTCTTTATATCCTTGGAGACCTGTTTGAGGCCTGGATAGGTGATGACGCCATCACTGGGGCGCATCAGCCCATTCTGTCCGCCATTAAAAAGCAGTCAAGTCAGGGCGTGAAAAGCTATTTTATGCACGGAAATAGGGACTTTCTCGCGGGTGAGGAATTCGCCCGCCAGACAGCAGTAACGCTGCTTTCTGACCCAACCACCATTGATCTCTATGGGATTCCGACCCTGCTCATGCATGGCGATCTGTTGTGCACCGACGACCTGGTTTATCAAGAAGTCCGCAAAAAGCTGCGCGACCCTCAATGGCAACAATATGCCCTGGGCTTGAGTATTGAGGAGCGTATAAAACTTGCCCATCAGGCCAGAGAACAGAGTGAACAGCACAAGGGTGGCAGCGGCTATGAAATCATGGATGCCAACGAAGGTACTGTCTGCAAGTATATGGAAGCAGCACACGTCACCCGCCTCATCCACGGGCATACCCACCGGCCGGGCATCCACAAATTAAGCCTACCCCATGGCGAAGCTGAAAGAATAGTACTGGGTGATTGGGGCAAAGGTCGCAGCAGCTTTCTACTGGTCTCCGATGCGGGGTATGAGCTGGTCGATCCGCGAGTGAATTAGTCAAACACTGAGCAAATTTTGAGGAAACCGCCTACGCAATTCTGGTATAGTTGGGGCTAATAATTTTAAAAAGTGCTCATTTTCTGTACCCAGTTTGTCGGGAGATTAAAATCGAATGGAGTTTCAGGCCTACGGCATCTCGGATGTAGGGTGCGTTCGAAGTAATAACGAAGACGCTTACCTGGTTCGAGACGATTTAAATCTCTACGTTGTTGCCGACGGCGTGGGTGGCGCGGCCGCAGGTGAGGTCGCCTCACGACTCTTCGTGGAGGGATGTGAGCAAGAGTTTGAGGGCTATAGCGGTTGGAACGAGGACTACTCCCCTCTGATATCCCGCTGCTTCCTGAACGCCAATCAAAGTATTCTGGACCACACCAAACAACACCCGGAAACCAAGGGCATGGGCTGCACGGCTGAAGTCCTGACCTTTTTTAACAATGAATACTATGTGGGACATGTGGGAGACAGCAGAACCTATCTGTTCCGCGAAGGCATCTTTACCCAACTCACCAAAGACCATTCCTATTTGCAGGAACAAATCGACTTGGGCCTGATTAGAAAAGAGGAAACCAGTAATCATTGGCTTAAAAACGCGATTTACCGTGCTGTGGGGCATATTGATGAAGTAGAGGTGGACGTACACTCGGGTCGAATCAAGACCGGCGATTGCTTCCTGCTCTGCTCAGACGGACTGACCGACATGGTTGATGATATCGAAATTCAACAGGTGCTGCAGTCTACTCCCTCCATTACTGAACGCACCCAAATGTTGGTAAACTTAGCCAAAGAAAATGGCGGAAAAGACAATATCACTGTTGTCCTATGTGAAGTGATCAACGTGGACGGTATGGGACAAGTATTCAGCCAATTGAAGAATCGCTTTCTGGGCAAATGACGTTGTTTATGCGACCAGGAATATCAGCTTAGCAAATACCATCCTGTCCCGTTGCCTGAAAGGGATCAGTGGGTAGACAATAGGGAGTGGTTTCTCCTGTAAAAGGATTAAGTGCCAAGGCAGGCGCTCTCGGCGGCTCTGGTGTTAGCGACAGATCCCAATCCCAGGTTTGCCCTCCATTCGCATCGCTTGTTCCGTTTGCAATATCTATAAACACGCCACCTATTTGTTCCACCTGAGAAAGCGTTCCGTTTGCCAGATCTTCTTCAATCAAAGTTTGATATGTAAATTCCATTCCCAGTGTGGAACCATCTCTCGGGTGGAAACGTTGCGCAATCAAGGTACTCTGAATTTGTCTATCCAGATCGCCTGCAATACCGGCAGCCCAGGAGAGTGTTCCTGCGTTGCTGCCATCAGGACGACCTGCCAGCGTCACCCCGCCTGTTGAGGCCGTAAGTTTATCCCCGCTGGCTCTTACAACATGCATATAGCTTACATCGTAGTTATCATAGACCCATTGATTGTCCGCTGTGTTGCCCGGATGAGAAGTGATGAGTGTGTCTGCATTGGGATTAAGTTGTACCGCAAATCCCAAGTTCTGCGTCAATATCATTTTTTGGCCGGTAATATATTGATTGCCGTTGCTTGTGGTCGTAGGCACTTCGGGAACGCTATTGAAATTCCAAACAGAGGGATTAAACGGTCCTGCGATGGGTGCTTGAGTCAATCCCGTGTTATAGAGATTAGACGAAAGAAAATAGAACTGTTGTTTACTTTCCACATCGGCTCGCCATCGACTGGCATGAGGACCCGGATCAGACACGGGGCCAAAATAGCTTCCGGTGCCGTTCAACAATGCATCTCCGGTAAGAATAGTCGATGCAAAAGGATGTCGCAGAATTTGTACTTCTTGCAGATTAAGGATATCAGACGACAGTTGCTCTCCGGTAGCATCACTAACGCCCGCAAATTCGAAATTGGCACCCACATAGGCAATAATCCCGGAAGCAGCGCCATTGTCGGTATCACTACGCGCACCATGGGTATCACTAAATAGCCGCATTCTCATACTCACAAGATCGGTTTGATCAAAGTTCTGCGCCAATGCAACTTGATCGGGATCCCGCTCAGCGGGTGCGTTGAGACGCGTGTCAAAATCTCCAGTAAAAGCGAAAGAGCCCCATGCCTGGTCTGGATTTGGGACCATCGGTTGGCTGAGTGTGTCACCAGGGGAAACCGGCCCACCCGCGATATCACGAAAGCGCTGGGCAAACTTGATACCGCTCCCCTGGTCGGGTCGATCAATCCGGTTAAAGGACTCGAGTTCCGCACCTTCCCCTCGTATTTGTACAAAGGTCTGCACATATTTTTCCGTACCCAAGTCATTGGTGAGTACGCGTTGCAGAAATTGCTGCTCACTTGGCTTCCCGGGCTGATAGCCATCAATGAGTTGACTACAGCTAAATCCGCTGGGACAAGGTGGAACCACGTATTGAAACGTTGTGCGGTCTATGAAATCAACACCGGTACCCGTTTGAAACTGAGGAGGTGCGGCGATAGCGATGTTGCCAGGCGTAAATCCCAGAACCAACAGCACAGCATTACCAAAATGAGAAATACCATCCCGCTTGCTTCTTGTCGCACACATAAACCACCCCCCAACCCGAAGTAGTCATTAAAGATTGGGCTCAACACACCATCTTCTAACGTTTATGTAGTAGATGGTATATGAATTAAAGATTTAGTAAAGTTACAGCTTACTAACACGTAAGTGGGTGCTGCTTAAGGTTCATAAGGATAGTTTATAGAAGCGATGTGAGTTTATTGGTTTCTTTCTAAACTAGGCGAAAAAATGTTAAGGCTAGAAATTTACTTTAAGACCAATCTGCGCATTGGAAGAAACGAAATTTAATTGCATTCCGAGCGTTCCCACTTGAAAAATTCTTCTCACTTTTCCGGGTAAAATATGGGATACACCTACATGCAACAAGGCTGTACCAAGAAAATAAGAGTTAACACGAGATGTGCTAGGACATCTTCCCAATACAGGATTTGTTTCATAGTAAGGGCCCGCATCACATTGCGCTGCGATATCACGGGTCTGACCCCAATCTGCTATATGTGCCGACATATAGGCTGTTTCCCACCACGTATCTTTTTCGGTCCACGCCCAAACGTTTGCAGAACTAAGCACAAGGAGTAGAGAGAAAAGGGTATTTATTCTGATTTTCTTCGACAACATGATAAAGCAAATCCATAAGGTGTTAACTCATGGATGTTGTCGGCAGCAGATTCAGGGGACTCAAACCAAAGTTGTGTACTAAATCACAGTTTTGGAATCGGATAGGTGAAAATTTGTAAGCCGTTGATTTACTAATACTGAAACAAAAAAAGCCCGGAAAATCCGGGCCATGTAATTAATTTGAATAGGGAGAAACTATTTCTTGGGGTTAACTTCCAATAATTCTATTTTAAAGATAAGTGTTTCAGCAGGACCAATCGTCGGTGGTTTTCCTCGAGTGCCATAAGCCAGATTCTGCGGGATAGCCACTTCCCAGGTGTCTCCGGTTTGCATCTCCGGCAACACTTCTACCCAGCCCTTGATCAAGGCATTTGGTGCCAGCTTGAAAGTAGCTGGAACCTTTCGCACAAAAGAGCTATCGAATACGGTGCCGTTTACCAATCGCCCTTCATAATGCACTCTAACATCATCATTTATCTTTGGCTTCTTACCCTTTCCGCTCTTGATGACGGTGTACTGAATCCCACTTTTTAGGGTTTTGACCCCCTTCTTTTTCTTATTCGCAGACAGATAACCTTCCCCGGCCTTTTGATTTCTCTTAACAACGGCCATGTAACGGTCTTGCATCTTCTTCTGCAATGCCATTAATACCTGCTGCGTCTCTTGCGGACTTAGCTTGATCTGCGCGCCACTGAGTGCGTCACTAACACCCTGTTTGAAGGTTTCGATGTCAAGTTCATCCTTTCCTATCCCGGCAATACTTTGAACAGCTTGTAAACCGAGCGCATAACCCAGTTTTTGTTTTTCTGTTTGCAAAGAGGGATCGGCTGACCAGGTCGTGCCACTCATCAGGAGCAGGCCAAGTGTGGTGATGAATAAGGCTTTAACTTTCATTTTTCATTCCCTTGTTTTTGGCATGACCTAGTCCTAATGTCATGCTTTGCGTTTTAACTAGAATCTATCGCACCTATTTTGCCCTGCCGACAGTTCTAACAAACTGACGTACCTGTCGGAGCTAAATACAAACCCCTTGAGAATATCGTTATTTCTTAATGTGGATTGAGGAAAAAATATTCGCAATAAGGTAATTATACACAAAAAATTTTTCAATCTTGAAAAAGAAGCCCTAGCCTGCTCTACTTGCTGCGCTGAGGAACGCACTGGCCACCTCTGAATATTCCAGAATTGACTTCCCAATAGCCTCGTTAACCTGCTCCTCTGTCAGACCTGTCAGCACCCAGCTTTGTTCACAGATTGGGGCAGTTAAACCGCCCGTGTCGATTGCCAGGTCATTGGCTACCGCCATACTGGCAATATGGATAATGGCCGTTTCAAGCTTGAACTCGTCACATCCTGTGGGGCTTAGATGAAATCGTGTCACTGCTGAAAGCATATCAGGCAGGTTCCAGGATTTCATGAGGCTTTCCCCCACTTCAGTGTGATCACATCCGAAGAGATCCTGTTCGCCCTGAGTCAGGAGATGGTAGATATCGGACTGCTGACTCTGTGTTTGCTTGTACAAATCAGGTTTGCTAGTGGCCATCACCAGCACCCCGATTTTGTGAAGGAGCCCTGCGACAAACATGCGCTCTTTGCGCAATATCGGAGTTTTGGCCTTGCCTCCCAGTTGCCTGGCGACTAGCCCTGTGATCAGACTATGGTGCCAAAATGCGTTGAGATTCACCGTGTCTTGGCATACATCACTAAACGCACCAACAATGGATGTGGCCAACACCAGCTCTCGCAGGTCTTGCGTACCAATAACCGCGATCGCCCGGGTGATGGAATCCACTCGAGAAGGAAAACCGTAATAAGGGCTATTCGCTACCTTAAGTACATTGGCGCTCAAACCCGGATCTGCGCTAATGGCCTGCGCCATTTCCACCGCAGAACATAGAGGGTTATTGGCCATATTGTAGACGTTAAAACATATCTCAGGCATGGAGATAATATCGTGTGTTTTTGCTACCAGCTCACTGGCCTTGACTTCAGACATCCATCGCTCCCTAATCGTGTTTTCCTAATTCCCAGCTCACGCGCTTTGTTTTTGTATGGTATAGATTGCTCTAGCCCTACAAGCAGACAGAACAAAATACGCTTTATAGCGCTGCAAGGTTTACACCATAGGAAAGAGGATTGAACGTATGCCTAAGGTCTAATGTGCTTGTTCCAGTGCGCTGCATAAGGCTGTAGCTCCTTCTGCAATGCGAAAGGTATGACGTGCCAATAAATCAGCATCGAGCAAATGGATTCGTCGTTTTTTCACGGCAGAGACTGTATCCCATCGCTGCCAGTTTTCCGCCCATTGTTGCGCGTTAGCATGGGTACCGTTAATGAGTATGACGGAGGGGTTTGCGGTAATTACGGCCTCTAAGCCCACCTGTGGGGCGAGAATGGATAGATCAGCAAAGACATTCTCCCCACCACATAGGCGAATAATCTCACTAATCAGATGGTCCCCGTTAATGGTGTATATCGGTGACTCGGAAAGTTGGTAAAAGACCCTCTCCCCCCGCTTTGGTCGATTCTCAAATGCTGACATCCGACTTAGGAAAACAGACGCCTCCCTTCTGGCCTCCTGCTCATGACCCGTCAACCGCCCCAGTCTTTCCACATTGGACGCGATCATTTTGTAGTTCATGGGCTGGCTAACGAACACAGGGACACCCAGCTTCAGTAATTTTTCCCTCAATTTGGCCGGGTTTCCCGATTGCCACATCACAACCAGGTCCGGATTTAGGGAGAACACCCGTTCCAAATCTACGGCATCGTAGGCTCCGATACGTGGCAGTTTTCTGGCTTCTTGTGGAAAATCCGAGTAACTGTCAATAGCGACTAGCTGTCCCCCTGCTCCGGCAGAAAATAGCATTTCCGTGAGATGAGGGGCTAGGCTGATTACGCGTTTGGCCACAGTGGGCAGACGAACTTCTCTCTCCAAATCATCGATCACCACGATCTCCGCACGGAGGGCCCCGGCGCAGAGCAACAGGCCGAGAATAGAAAATAACTCTATGTTTTTTATGATTATTTTAAGGTTCATCAGGGGTTGAAATATGGCCCAAAGTGCCGATACAGATAGTAGGAAGAGACATTATTCAGTGCACTATTATGAGCAGACTCAGACTAAGAAGACAAGTCCAATCCCCGCATGCTTTTCGTGGTGATCGTATATGAAGATCGGTGCTGCGAATCCTACGCTGATCCAGTCTTATACCCAAAAGACGAGTTCCTGTTCCAGCTGTGAGCCAGAACAGAAGACGAAGCAAGACGAAAGGCTACGTGCTGAGCAGTCAGAAACTGCCAAAAGGACTGCCGAACTTTCCCAAACAGAAAAAGCCGAAGTTGCAAAGCTCCAGACCCGGGACCGGGAGGTCAAAGCCCATGAGGCCGCCCATGCGGCCGCGGCGGGTGGCTTGGCAAACGGAGGACCGTCCTATAGCTATCAGACCGGACCCGATGGTAAGCGCTACGCAGTGGGAGGCGAAGTTTCCATCGATATTAGCGCCGTGCCCAACGACCCACAGGCCACCATCGAGAAGGCCAATCAGATTCGCGCCGCAGCCCTGGCACCCGCGGACCCCTCCAGTGCGGACCGCGCCATAGCCGCACAAGCCACCCGGATGGCCGCACAGGCCCGAGTTGAGCTGATGAAGGAAAACTCCCAAGAGGACTCCCCCTCCGCCAAGCAAGAAAATCGTGGTATTGCTGAATACAGTAAGATAGCGGATGAAGGGAAGGATAGCGCCGGGACAAATCTGGAACTCCGAGCCTAGACCCCACATGCTTTATATCCGTTCTTCCCCCACCTCGGCCATCAGGCATTTTCATGTTATCTTACGTTCTTTAAAAACTTGGGGTACACATGGGACACCGCTTAAGCAAAATCAGCACGCGCACAGGCGACTCGGGAACAACTGGATTGGGCGATGGCAGCCGGGTAAAAAAAACCCACACCCGTATCGCCTGTATTGGTGATATCGATGAATTGAATTCCACAATTGGCGCGGTGCTGAGTTTCACGAGTAGCGTCACTATAAAACCCATACTGCACCAGGTTCAAAATGACCTGTTTGATCTCGGAAGTGAAGTGGCGATTCCTGGTGTCGATAAAATTCTAGAACCAGCATTAACAAGAATTGAAAAGGATGCCCAGGAGCTCAATCAGTCACTCAAACCACTCAAGGAGTTTATTCTGCCGGGTGGAAATCAGGCCGCTGCCCTTTGTCATATGGCCCGATGTGTCTGCAGACGGGCTGAACGCTCGCTTTGGTTACTAACAGAAGAGGAACAGACCAATCCTCTTTCCCTGAAATATCTAAACCGACTTTCAGATTTGTTATTTATTGCGTGCAGAATACTTAATCTGGAATCAGATACTGCGGAACCTTTGTGGGAACCAACACAACGCCCCAGCTGATCACTGAATCACACAGACGAGTTGAGGATTTATCGGGAATACTCTTTGCAGGAACCTAAACAGACAGAGAGTTTAGAGCACGGAGGCAATGCGCATGAAACTTGTCAAACAGTGCCAGGATTTATACGGGGATCTTTCCATATCAAATCAACGACTGTTAACTCAGATGCTTGAATCCCCTTCCGAAGAAATCTGGTTCAAAGCGAGAAAAATTGTTATCAGTCCCAACCCTATCATAACGCTTGAGATGGCGGTCAAACGGATTACCAATGGATCGTTAAACGAACCCCCAGATCCCTTCACCATCTATCGGGCATTGCGATATTCTATCGAGAAGGCTGCTCACTTTAAGAATCGTCAAATGGGTGTGGCGTTCTAGAATCCAGTCTCAGGGTTTATTACCCGGCTTGGTAGAGTGTGATTGGCGTTTTACAATAAAAAGATGATGCTTAATTAGGAGAAAACATTCACTTCCTGCTTTTGCACATTTATCGTTAGCAGTAGCTCTACCTCACCGCGAGTTAAACCACTTTTCTTCATCACAGTTTCAATATCAGAGCCTGAATTGATAAGTTTCAGCGCATTTTCATAGACAGTTTGATCGAGTGTCTTGTCTGCCATGCGTTCCACTTCCAAGTTCAGAAATTCAATCTTGCGATTGATATCGGATATGGCCTCACCAATCTTGGTGTCTGTTCTGTATAAAGTCCGATTATCATCCTTGAGTTCGAGAAAGGCCTCTTTGAGTCGGCGGATTCTTTTTCTTTGTTTGAAATACGCAATCCACAGGATCAGATTTACAAAAAGAATGGCAGACAAAATCAGCGCTTGAACTATCATAGCGCGCCCATGTCTTGTAGCTCTTCTTCAGTCAGGAATCTATTCAGATCAATCAGTATCAGTAACTCGCCTTCCATGCTGGACACACCCTGAATATAGCGCGCGGTTTCATCGCTCCCCACATTCGGTGCGGGCTCGATCTCATCCATTGCGAGATCCACTACCTCTGCCACACTGTCTACAAGAATACCAACTTCCTGCCCTTCTACTTCGATTATCACGATGCGACTTGAGTCATCTGTGTCAATGGAGGGGAGGCCAAATCGCTTTCTTGTATCAATGACAGTGACAACATTACCCCGTAAATTGATGATCCCGATCACATAGTCTGAAGCACCCGGAACCGGTGCAATTTCTGTGATACGCAAAACCTCTCGCACCTGGGTAACGTTTATCCCATAGATTTCTTTGGCCAAGCGAAACGTAACCCAGCGCAATACATTTGAATTTTTCTGTTCTGCCCGATCTGACATTGTTCTTACCTATGTTCGTATACAAACTGTTAGCACAATAGGTGCCGAAATATACAATTTTTCGACTACCTCGACCTAAGCCATTGATTTGCTATTTCTTCTATACGGACTGCGTCTAGAATAGCGAGTGCATCAGCCATCACCACACCA
The DNA here is from genome assembly GCA_029879945.1 of Gammaproteobacteria bacterium. GTDB lineage: Bacteria > Pseudomonadota > Gammaproteobacteria > S012-40 > S012-40 > JAOUPJ01. The sequence goes on along the minus strand of JAOUPJ010000096.1, from coordinate 412 downwards.
CTTAACCAGGGACGATTCTCGGGATGGTTGTTCCACTTGATGGTGTCTGCCTGAACTTCCTGGACCTTGTCGACATGGTCACTAATAAACGCATAACGCCCGCCTGCGATGACCACAAGCTTCTTTCCCAATAAGGATTGTGGAGTATGGCCACTGTGGTCCAGATTCTTGTCTGAAAACCCTCTTGGATCCAGAATCACCATGGCATTTTTTCCCTTTCCCAGTTTTCCGAGCATCCAGCTTGGTGTATCGGGCGTAATGAGTAATTCGTCTGCTATGACCTGAATGCCCGCCAGCTTATCTACGCTCACAGCGAAATGGAAAGACGCCATATCGAATAGCGCGAGGGTTAAATCCCCCCTAGAGGACTGTGCCTGTGGTAACGCCTTCAATTCTGGCGGTGACTCGATGC
>JAOUPJ010000095.1 GCA_029879945.1 Gammaproteobacteria bacterium | reverse complement strand
CCACAGATGAATAGGCATCCATCATCTGTTCAGCACTAATGACTTCTATTTGATTGGGATAGGTGTCTAAACCGTAGTGTGCCGCCACGCGGGCGATTTCATGATCATATTGATCCAGTAATTCAAAGGTCCATTCGGAGGTTTCTGAAATTGGCTTATTGTTACTCATAGTGTCCTACTAAGCTTTTGCTTCCTGCTTTTTAAACAACTCTCTGAAAACGGGGTAGATGTCACTCACCGCTTCCAATCTTTGCATTGCAAAATTAACGTGCGTTTCTTTCAGTTTCTCGTATTCATACCAAAGGCTTTGGTGATTATCGGGTGTGATTTCCACATAAGAATAATATTGAACCAAAGGCAAAATCTTCTCTTGCAGTATTTCCCGGCAAGTGGGGGAGTCATCATGCCAGTTGTCGCCATCCGAAGCCTGGGCCGCATAGATATTCCACTCGTTCGTGGGATAACGATCTCGAATGACGTCGTGCATTAGATGTAGAGCGCTGGACACCACTGTCCCCCCGGTTTCTCGGGAATAAAAGAAATCATGTTCATTGACTTCCTTAGCGGTGGTATGGTGACAAATGAACACCAGTTCAATTTTCTCATAGTTTCGGGTAAGAAATAGATACAGCAAGATAAAAAATCGTTTGGCCATATCTTTTTTACCCTGGTCCATGGATCCGGATACATCCATCAGGCAAAACATCACGGCCTGGGTGGAAGGGCTGGGGACATCGATACGGTTGTTGTACCGCAGATCAAAGGTGTCAATAAATGGAACGGCCGCAATCTTGCGCTTTAGCGCTTCTATCTCTTCAATAAGATCAGTGATAATTGGATCGGTGGCGCTGTATTGGTGAGAAAGCTCTTCCAGCTTTTCTTCCAGTTCACGCAACTGTTTTTTATAGGGAGAACGTAATGCAATACGTCGGGCATGGGCACCGCGCAATGATCTGACAATATTGATATTGGTAGGCACACCGGACTGAGTAAAACCGGCCCTTATTTTTTTACTGTCATAGACAGTGGCCAGTTCACGCTTAACGAGATTCGGTAGCTCCAGGTCTTCAAAGAAGAATTCCATAAACTCTTCTTTGCTGAGCTCAAAGACGAAGTCATCCATGCCTTCGCCTTTATTACTGGCCTTTTTGCCTCGCCCGGCCCCTTGTCGCTGATTGGGTCTCGGAAAACGATCACCAGAGATAAACTCCCGATTACCCGGATGGATAATGTCACGATGCCCACCACTTCCATGATGAATAGATGGTTCTGAAATATCACGAGAAGGGATGGATATACTCTCACCGCCTTCAATGTCGGTGATGCTACGGCCAGCGATTGCGTCGGCAACTGCTTTCTTGATTTGGCCTTTAAAACGTTCAATAAAACGCTGCCGATTGACAGCGCTCTTGTTTTTACCGTTTAATCTTCTATCCGTAAATCTAGACAAAACATCACCTTGATTTTCTACCTATTAAGAAGATTTGCGAACGCGTAGATACCATTCACAAAGTAGTCGGACCTGTTTCGCAGTGTATCCCTTGGCCATCATGCGATCCACAAAGTTTTGATGCTTCTTCTTGTCTTCAGCGGAAGACTTGGTATTAAAGGAAATAACTGGTAGCAAGTCTTCTGTATTGGAGAACATCTTTTTCTCTATGACATTGCGTAACTTCTCATAACTGGTCCATGTCGGATTTTTACCCGCATGAGAGGCTCTGGCACGCAACACAAAATTAACGATCTCATTACGGAAATCTTTTGGATTACTGATTCCTGCAGGCTTCTCAATTTTTTCAAGTTCGGAATTTAGTGAGGAACGATTAAAGATCTCACCAGTATCTGGATCACGATATTCCTCGTCCTGTATCCAATAGTCAGCATAGGTGACATATCGATCAAAGATGTTCTGTCCATACTCAGAGTAGGATTCCAGATAGGCCGTTTGGATTTCTTTACCGATAAACTCAACGTACTGAGGTACCAAATAACCCTTGATATAGGAGAGATACTTTTCTTCTGTTTCAGAGGGGAACTGTTCTTGTTCAATTTGCTGCTCTAATACATATAAGAGATGGACTGGATTTGCGGCCACTTCGGTATTGTCATAGTTGAACACCCGTGAAAGTATCTTGAAGGCAAATCGGGTAGAAAGACCTGTCATACCCTCATCCACGCCAGCAAAGTCACGGTATTCTTGGTAAGACTTGGCATTGGGGTCTGTGTCTTTCAGATTTTCCCCGTCGTAGACGCGCATCTTGGAAAAAATATTTGAGTTTTCCGGTTCTTTGAGTCGGGAAAGTATGGCAAATTGGGCCATCATCTTGAGTGTATCTGGTGCGCAGGGTGCTTGCGATAAGGAACTATTAAACATGAGCTTGTCATAGATCTTGATTTCATCCTTGACGCGCAGACAGTACGGTACCTTAACGATATAAATTCGATCAAGAAATGCCTCATTATTCTTATTATTCTTGAAGGTTAGCCACTCTGATTCATTGGAGTGGGCAAGTACCACCCCATCAAAGGGGATGGCAGAAAACCCTTCGGTACCTTTGTAGTTGCTTTCCTGCGTTGCAGTAAGTAGTGGATGCAGAACCTTGATTGGTGCCTTGAACATTTCCACAAATTCCAGCAGACCTTGGTTAGCCAGGCAGAGGCCACCGGAGTAACTGTAGGCATCGGGGTCGTCTTGTGCGTAGCTTTCCAGTTTGCGGATATCCACTTTGCCCACCAATGACGAGATATCCTGATTATTTTCATCTCCGGGCTCAGTTTTGGCGATACCAATTTGTCGTAGCACTGAGGGATGTAGCTTTACTACTTTGAATTTGGTGATGTCTCCGTTGAATTCTGTCAGGCGTTTCACGGCCCAGGGGGACATGATGGTCTTGAGGTAGCGTTCGGGAATTCCGTAATCTTCTTCTAGAATTTTTCCATCTTCAGCCGCCGAGAATAAACCGAGTGGAGATTCGTTGATTGGGCTGCCCTTGATTGCATAAATGGGCATTTTTTCCATTAAAGATTTAAGTTTTTCTGCTAGTGAGGACTTACCGCCTCCTACTGGACCCAGGAGATACAAAATTTGTTTCTTTTCTTCCAGACCCTGTGCCGCGTGCTTGAAGTACGATACGATTTGTTCGATGGTATCTTCCATGCCGTAAAAATCTTTAAACGCAGGATAGACCTTGATGACGCGGTTGGAAAAGATCCGACTGAGTCGATGGTCTTTTCGGGTGTCCACCATTTGGGGCTCACCAATGGCCATCAACATCCGCTCAGAAGCCGAGGCATACACACTTGGGTCCTTTTTACACAGATCAAGAAATTCCTGTATGGAGTATTCCTCCTCCTGGGAGGTTTCGTAGCGGGTTTGGTAGTGGCTAAAAATAGTCATGGTGTCAATCCTCTTTAGCGTGCGTATTGATCTACTGCGTTCGATCAAGGCCGATAATAAATCTAGTCCTTTTTGGATGACCGCACTTAGCAAGGAGCAAGAAGCAAGCCAGTGTTTTTTCATAAAGATTCCGGAAACTTTATGAGTTCAGTGGCGCTTAACCGCAATCTTTTTTGAGCGAGCTTATTGAAAACGGCTGGTCATCAGAGGTTTGCTTCGTGCCGAATTAATGACACGTGCAAAATGCGTTTCGAGTTTTAAAGAGCTGGGCGATTATGTGTAGACATTTTGACTCCATTCGCCGGATTTGGTTCGTGATGAAAAATAGAATCTGAGAGGTACCAGGCAGAATTGTGGAATATTTTTACTCACTGCAAAAATCGTATCACTTAAAAAAAACTAATGTAAGATAAAACAAACCAATTTGCGATTACGTCTAGTCTGATTGAGAATGGTCCTGTGTGAGAGAAAAGAGAGAATTTCTGAGTAAAATGCTTATAAAGCGCTGCCCGCAAATTGCCTGCTCACTTCCAATCACCGCTTGTTTCCATCAATTCAACCCCCATTTTTTAAGTACTAATTCGTTGCGAAGGAGAGAAATCTAATTAAGGTTTACATTTATTATCACGTATGAAGGAGATCAATGTGAAAATCCCACTACAAATTTCTTCCCGTAAATTCACACTTACTCCAAGACTCGCCAATGTAATTAAAGAAAAGGCGAGAAAACTTGAACAATTTTACGATGACATCATCGCTTGTCGTGTGATGGTGGAAACTCCACATAGACATAAAAATCAAGGTTTATTATACAATGTGCGTGTCGATTTGACCGTGCCGGGTGATGAGCTGGTGGTCAAGAGAGAGCCCTCAGAAGACGTGTACGTGGCCGTGCGAGATGCCTTTGATGCGGCACGCAGGCAGTTACTCACCTACAGACGTCGACGCAGACCTGATCTGAAGGCACGCAAGCCTAATCCTGAGGCAGCGTCACAGGATATGGGTCAGATTGCTTCCCTGTTTTCAGACCAGGGATTTGGATACCTCACTTCGTTTGACGGAAAGCAGATCTATTTCAGTAAAAGCGAATTGCTCGAATCAGACTTTGAGAATCTGGAAGTGGGGAGGCTGGTGAGATTTACGCCCATCGAAGAAGCGGGAGCTGAATTACGGGCCAGTGGCATCACCCCAGTCTAATTTGATCTTTTTTATAGTGGAAAAACCGGCCTGTATAGGTCGGTTTTTTTTTGGGGAAGGCTTTTTAAAACACACATTAGACTGACTACAAAATGCTGAAAATATGGGCGCTTGATTTGGTGAGTAGATATAAAATATATAATAAAAACAGATAGATAATACCTGGTTTTTCTAGTTAAATAAGTGAATTCTTATATACCTGTTTTAGCCTCAGTAATCCGGAGTTGTGACGCAGTTCCTAGTCTCATACTTCAGATTCAAGGATGCTATGTCGAAACGGGTGGAAATGTTATACCGGCGGTGACCAAAGAAGTAGCTGTATGAAAAACGCATCGCAATCAAATCTAAGCCTAGATGACTTTAACAATGTTATCGCCAAGTATTCCCCACTCGTCAAGCGGATTGCCTACCACTTGATGGCAAGGCTCCCTTCCTCAGTGGTTGTTGATGATCTGATTCAAGCGGGAATGGTCGGCTTGTTAGAGGCCTCAAAAAATTATAAGGCCGAGCTGGGCGCGAGCTTTGAAACCTACGCGGGAATTCGAATTCGCGGTTCCATGCTAGATGAACTGCGACGTAATGACTGGGCTCCCAAATCGGTACATCGTAAAACGCGAGAAGTGGCCGAAGTGGTAAGAACTATTGAGGCCAGAGAAGGGCGAGATGCGCGAGACGATGAGATCGCCAAAGAAATGGATATCACTCTAGACGAATATTATAAAATCTTACAAGACGCCAGTAGTGCGCGCATGTTTGGTTTTGAAGAATTGGGATTTGATGAAGAAGCCATAGAATCAGGCATGATTGATAATTCTTCGCGACCATATGAAAGTATATTAGATGAAAGATTTCGTAAAAAACTCGTAGATGCCATAGCGACACTTCCAGAAAGAGAGCGTATGGTTGTGGTGTTGTATTATGATTCCGAAATGAACCTTCGTGAGATCGGTTCGGTCATCGGCGTGAGCGAATCACGAATCAGCCAGCTATTGTCCCAAGCGATGATACGCCTACGCGCCCGCATGAAAGAATGGGTGCAGGACTAACATCAGTCTAGTCTAATAAATCCGTTCTTTCAAAAAAATTCCCACTTTCTCTTTAGTCAAAAAACAATCATATCGTGATGTTGGTTATAAATGTTTTTCCAATATTGGCCGATAAACCTAAGTAGTAGCAGGGTTCACTATTTAACTTTCTAGGTTGAACCTTGTGTGATAATTGCATTACACTGAACTAAAGGTTTGGAATGGTTTTAACGACATGTATTTTGACAGGACCCAAAATCGCTATCGTAGCTCGCAGACTTTATATGAAATAAATTATGCGTTGCTGGACCATTTTTTGCCGGAATTTCTTGACTCTGACACTGTTTGCTGTAAAGATGAAACAGATTCAATCTCCCTCACAGTCAATCTCCTAGAACGTTCTCCTTATACATCATTGGTGGAATTGGTACTGGCACCAATTAGCAATATCAAGTTGGTTTCAAAAAGCCATTTTACCGTTCGTATCTACCATGATGTGAAGGTTGCTGAAGTGGTGGAATATCAGGGAAAACGTCGATTTCACGCCTGGTATGCACACTATCCCAACACTGCCATGTATACAAAAGACGAAAAGCGACAAGTCAATTTGCTTCTCTCGGAAATGTTAAAATTTTGCGAGACTTCTGGCATCTCTTTTGAACATCTTCACGTAAGATAAACCCAATTTTCTCTCAAATTAGCGATGGGGTTTTCTCAATACCTTGTCGGGTATCAGATAATCTCTGATTTCTCAATAGGATAGAGTTTATTCCCCCAAACTGAATATGGACCTATTCTTGAAGGATCTCAGTGACCGAGTTCACCATTTTAATGCACAGAATCCTAAACCTGTTCCCGTTTAGGACGATTAACAAGCTAGGCGGGATCGATAAACCCAACCTAAAGCTGGTTTAAGAAGTGGAGCATTAGAATGGTTAGACCAAATCGTATAGAACAGGATGAAGAAGTACAGCCTATCGATACAGGTGACGACAGCATGTATCTGGAAGAAAACTTTCGTGATGGCGAGTCTGTGTATATCACAGAGGATTGGGATACGATGATGGAAGAATTCTACGATGATTATGAAGACTTCCAGGACGTGGACTTCCCGACGCTGGACGACGACTATATGTAAAAGCTGTAGCGCGGCATGAAAAAATTGCCGCGTGATCAGATCTTGTTTTTGCTGTTGTGTGCATGTTTTTTTAGCAGGGTAAGAAACTGCTGCGCGGCGTTACTCAGTGTGCGCTGCTTGTGATACACCACGCCCAGATCGCGTTTAAAGGAATGCGAGGAAACCTGCGCCGACACAATCGAGTCGTCCACCATCGTTTCCGGCAATATACTCCAGCCCAGTCCCACACTCACAAGCATCTTAATGGTCTCCAGATAATTGGATGTGAGATTTTCTTTTATCTGTAATCCTCTCTCGCGAAAATGCGCTTCCACAATTCTACGGGTAAAGGTGTTTTGCGCGGGAAGAACCGCGTTATAGTCCTTTAAATCTTCCAATTTGATCCGTTTGCGATTGGCCAAAGGGTGCTTGGGATTGAGTACGATATGGAGCCGGTCACACCAGATTTTGACACATTCCAGATTGTCCCAGGCATTTTCGGGTAAGGTGACAACACCAATTTCCATATCTCCCCGTTCCACCGCGCCACAGGCCAGCTCGGAGTCCAGGAATTCCAGATGGAGTGAAACCTGCGGATAGGTCTGTACATAGCGCTCCAGCACCGCAGGGAGTCGATGCAGCCCGATATGATGGCTGGTTGCCAGGCTGAGACTGCCCTGTATCTGTCCCTCCAGGTCGCGGATGCTTTGCTGGGCGATGCGTAGGCCCTGCAGGATGGACTCGGCCTGAGGCAGTAGCGTACGCCCGGCCTCCGTGAGCAGGACTTGTCTGCCAATGCGGTCAAACAGCTTTGCAGCCAGCTTGTCTTCCAATTGGGCAATACGCTTACTCACCGCCGGTTGGGTGATGAACAGGGATTCAGAGGCGAGGGAAAAGGAGCGCTGCCTGGCCACTTCCACAAAGGCCGTCAATTCATCGGTCTCCAGCATCTATAACTCCTGATAATGAAATATAAAAAATATATTACAAATTGGAATGCTTTCCCAGAAGGTTTTATATGTTCTTGAACATAAATAATCGCCTTCTATACTGGAAAAAGGTTTTTTGCTGGAGGGTTCGCCGTGAGCCTCATATTTCGCATGGTGTGGATACTGGTCCGCAGCCTTTTTGTGCCGCGTCTGCCCTATGTAAAGCCGGTGAACGCCTTGACTCTGCGTGTGCTACCCAATGACCTGGACATCAATCTGCACATGAACAATGGCAGATATTTCACCATCTGTGATCTGACCCGGGTGGACATGTTCATACGTACCGGCCTGGCCAAAGTCATGATTCAGAAAAAGTGGATACCGGTCATTTCCTATCACGATCTGAATTTCAAAAAGGCCTTAGGTCTGTTTAAACGCTACCGGGTGGAGATGGAGGTCACAGGTTGGGACGAAAAGGCCTTTTTCATGTCACACCGATTTCTTGTGGGCGACAAGATCGTCGCCGAGGGGGAGTCCAAGGGCGTGATCCTCAGCAAAAAGGGCCCCATACCACCTGAGGAGGTGATGCAGGCGGTGCGGGAGATGCGGGGGGAGTGAGCTGAAGGAGCCGTAATTTCTACACAGGATCAGGCATTGACCCTCTCTTAGTTGGAATAAGTCAGCGTTTGCTTTGTCGAATTGCTGACCATATCCCATATTAAGAATTTTAAATTAAACATAAAAAACAATGAGATATGGTGTTGCCTGAGCTATTGTGACGGACATCTCATTGAGTATGTCGATTTCATGGGTGATCCGTGGATAGAAATCCAATAGGATGAGGCCATGTTGAATAACGCGAGAGGTGGTCCCTATGAATACCATCGCAACTACACATGAAATCTATTCGAACATGGGCAATATCTATCAAGTCCATAGAGAAAATCAGTCTAATACCCACAAGCAACTTGAAGCGATTGATGAGAAACGCTCAAACGCTATCCAGTACTCCGTAGACCAGGCCATTATGCAAATGTGGAAGGGGAGCTACATAAAGGGACAGGTTCTGGATCGTATTGCCTAATTCCTGGTCTACCAGGCAATTTGAAATCTCTTTTCTCAAAGGACTGAGAAACATTTTTTAACTAATCCTGCCCTGGTTAGTTTCTTGCTGCCGAAACCCGATAGATTCTTTGAGGGGATGGGCATCCGTGATCAACTTGTTTAATCGAATTCTCATGCTGAAGCACTCACAAGTCTTTTCGGAGGTTTCTTCTGAAAGCCTCAGAGTGGTTGCACGTGAGTTACAGGAAGAAAAATTTCAAGAGGGCGAACGAGTCTTCATGATCAATGAGCGGGGTGATCATATGTATTACATCGCCTCAGGATCAATCGGGATTTGCATAGAGGAAGACCCGGATTCGCATAACTATGTCACCACGCTTGTCGAAGGGCAGTGCTTCGGTGAAATGGGGATGTTGGATGACAAACCTCGGTCTGCCACAGCGCATGTTCTGGAGGATTCCATCTTATTGGTCCTGGATAAATCACGACTTCTGGACTTGATTTCTAAAAATCCCGAATTGGCCTTTGGCATGTTGCGTTCCCTAAGCTTGAGGTTACGCGAAACAAATCAGCGCGTGGCCAATAGCAGTTAGAAGGGTTTCTACATCAAAACACCTTTTGGCTTGTGGCCTTAGGCAATATTCCAAATTTCTTTGCGCTCGCAGGCGTATCTCGATAGAATTGCACCACATTTGAACAACACAAGGGGAAGTGCATGTTGTTTAGGTCTATTTCAATGGCTTTAATCGTGGCCTTTATGGGTTTTACGCTACCTGTTAGTGATGCGGAAGCAAAACGTTTGGGTGGGGGCATGTCGTTTGGTGGAAAGAAATCCTTCAGTTCGCCGCAAAAACGCTCAGCCACAGGAGATCAAGGAAAAGCGGGTCAAAATGCGACCGGGAACAGTGCCGCAGCGGGTGCAGGTGCAGCGGGTACCGCTGGCAGGGCTGCCGGTATGGGCGGAATTCTCGGAGGCCTGGTAGCCGGTGGGCTTCTGGGCGCTCTATTTTTCGGTGGTGCTTTTGAAAATATCAACTTCATGGATATTCTGATCTTTGGCCTGCTCGCCTTTCTCCTGTTTAAATTTCTGGCGCGGCGTAAGCCACAGAGTGCCTATGCAGGTGCTCCAGGCTTTGATGAATCTGCTCAGTACCGAACCGCTGAAAAAGAGATCGGTGGTGGGATAGACGAAGGCAGAGCAAGTCGTTTCGTTAGTCGTTTTACCAGCTCCAGCAGCGATAGACCCAAAGACTTCGACGAAAACAAGTTCGTCGAGAATGCCAAATCTGCATTTACTATGTTACAGACAGCCTGGGATAGTGGCGATCTGTCAGAAGTGCGAGGCTATACCACGGATTCAGTCTTCGCGGAAATTCAGGACCAGTTTCGTAGCCGTAGCGGAAAGAATGAAACTGAAATTATGAATCTGGATGCGCGCGTGTTAGAGGTGGTTGACACGGGGAACGATATAGAGGCCAGTGTAATGTTTACGGCACAACTTAGGGAAATAGATGAGAATTCGGGAGTATACCCGGAACCCGTGCATGTAGAGGAAATTTGGCACTTTGTTAAACCTAAGAAATCCATCAACCCAACCTGGTTCTTAGACGGTATTCAACAAGTCGAAGACTGAGTAGTATTCCTCGGTGAAAAAGAAAAGGCGCTGAAATTGGGCGCCTTTTCTATTTCAGCCAAAGGATAAACTCTATTTAGAAACTAAATTCCTTCACCCTTGGTCTTTCTGGTTTGCATAACGGCTTTAATGCTTTTATTCAGTCTGCTACTGATTTCCAAACCTAATGTATCCATTACCATATACATAAGACTAGTCCTGTGCGCGTTGTTCAGTATGTCCAAAATCTCTTGCAACTCAGCAAGGCTAAACGATTTCAGTTTTATCGCATACAATACGACGATTTCACTTCGCATACTGGTATAGATTCTGTCCTTATAGGCGTTGATATTGTATTCCAGCTTCTGAGCCTCTTCTTCGGAAAACTTTCCCAGTTCCTCCAATGGTGCCTTGGAGCGTTCGCGGAGAACAGTGGCTGTTAGAAAGGCTTTTTGCTGCACGATCAGTGAGGCGTCGACAATGTCTTCAATCAAATCCAGGTAGTTGGGGCTAAACACTTCCTGTTCCGAATCCAATATTGATTGCTGAATATCAAGCTCAGAGCTGTTTCGTAACTCTTGTTCTTTATTAATGAGTTTTTTAAATACGGCCTTATCAAAAAGAATATTCAATTGTGTAATTTGCTCAGATGTCAGCTCTTTGGCTATTCGTTCTATCACTTTGTCGCTAATTTCTTTTGCTGAAAGAGGGCCCAGAAAGATTTTAAATTCTTTTTCATTGAATCGATTCGTTGCCCGTGAGATCCGTTCTTTGAGCAATTGCAGTCGAAAATCATTTTCAACATCTTGCAGTGCTTGATCGATTCCCACTTGCTTAATCAATTTTTCGATATCGGGTTTTTGTGGATTAGAGGCCAATACAGGGTTGGTGGCCAACAGAAATATGACCATCGGCAACAAAAAAAAGAGTAGTTTATATTTTTGCATGGTTTAGGTTCCGATATCGGTATTTAACAGATCCTCTATGGTCTTGATTTTGTCTTTAACCGTAAAGCCATAGTAATCCCTCTCATTGCTGCTTTTTCTCCACCGTATATAATTTGGATCAAAGTACTTATTCCAGGAGGCCTCTCCCACAAGATAGGTCAGGGATCGCATCAGGCCGGGCTCG
>JAOUPJ010000094.1 GCA_029879945.1 Gammaproteobacteria bacterium | reverse complement strand
GATTTTGGAAAATGGAAAGCGAAGTCAGGAGTTTTCCTTTCAGGGTGATTCAGCGTCAAAGGCGATGTATATCAATGCGGCGTTAATGGGTTCCTTACAGGCCTCGCGAGTGACTGGGCGCAATCATTTTTATGACACAATCAAGCAAATTAAAAATGAGCTGGTGTCTGAATCACTTCTCGTAGACGAGATGAGTGCCCACCAGGTCTCTTAGATGCGCCAGTAGGCGATCGATCTGATTTTGAAAAATCGTTCGGTCAGAAAAGGTCGCTGATATAAGTGCAGCGCCCTGGGTGGTAACCAGTATTTCATCTGCAACAATTGTCGAATCCTTTACTCCGCATTCTTCCAATTGTTTGACATACCAATCTCTGATGTCTTGATTAATCTTTTTAACGGCTTCCGACAAGGGTGTCTGGTCGTTTCCTACTTCCATACAGAGTTTCGCAAGGGGACAGCCATGGCGTTCCAGTATGGTTCTATCTTTATACAAGCCGGTGATGTAGTGAAAGACTCGTTGTAGCGGTGATTCCGTGCTACCGTTCAGCTCTTCTATTGATTGTGTGAATTCTTCACGATGTAAGGATACAACTGCCAGTGCAATGTCTTGTTTGGTACGGAAGTAATAATAGACATTTCCCAAGGGGACATTAGAGGATTTCGCGATATCTGCAAGGGAAGTTTGCTTGTATCCGTGTTTGTGTATGAGCTCCTTCGCAGCGAATACCAGCCTATTCCGTTTTTCACTCGGTCGCGCCATCCCACACAAATCCTCATGTTTACCCGAAAGACATTCTAGCCTGTTTTGCTCTAAATTCAAGGGTTTGTAAGCTAAAGCAGAGCAAAAAAACCCAAACAAACCAGTAAGTTATCGCGGGTTAACTGGGTTAGTTATCTGACTCTTGGGTGGGTGGGAGTGGACCTATTATAGATTAATGTTTCAGTTTTCAATAGACCTTCCGACACAAATTCCAGAGAAATGTTGTGTGGTTTGTATAGTGAGGAAAAACTCGCGTATTCATACTTGGAGTTTGAATACAAATAACACTCAAGACCGTATATAAACTGTCGAAACACTGTTAAGGCACTAATTACATTGGGTGCTAACCTTATTGGATGTCTGTCAACACAGACCTAAGCGAGAAATAAAGATTGGAGCGTGCTGTGTTACTGAAAAACATGAAAATTCGATCAAAGATGATGTTGATATTAGGGAGCTTGATCGGTTCAATGGTTTTGGTAGCTGTCGTTGCCATTACCAATATGCGCAGCATCGAAAAAGAGATTGCCGGGATCGCGGAGCTTGATATGCCGTTGATCACCAAGCTTACCAAAATAACTGAACATCAGTTGGAACAGGGTATCCTGTTTGAGCGTATCGTTCGCTATGGGGAACAAAAGAATTCCAATCGCCACTATGAAGAACTCCTCGTGGAGACCGATCGTGAGTTCGAACAAGCGGGTAAGATAGTGGTAGAAGAAATCCGCGGCATGGAAAAACTCATTGAGCATGATCTGGAGTTGGTCCACAACGAGGAGCAGAAAAAAGAATTCGAAAAACTTTTGGCTATGCTGAAGACGCTGGATAACCATATTGTAGAATATGAAAGACACACCGCTGAGGTATTTCATGCCTTCGAATCCAACCAAATCGGCCGAGGCATTGAACTGGCAGAGCGCGTTGAGAAAGAAGAAGAGAAGGTCTTGAATCTAGTGGAACAACTACTCTCGGAAGTAGAGAAATTTACCAAGGAAGCAGCGGTAACGGCGGAAACCGATTCACAAACGGCGCTCACCCTGATCATGGGGATTGCCATTTCTGCCCTGGTGTTTGGAGTCATTTTTGGTCTGACTGTCTCCAACAGTATTACCAAGCCCGTGGGGCATATGCTTCATGCCGCTGATGAATTGAGCCAGGGGGATGGAGACTTGACTCGCCGGCTCCCTGATTTTGGGCGAGACGAGATCGGTCAAACGGCGGTTGCTTTTAACGGGTTTATCGAAAAAATACATAGAGTAATGGTTGATGTATCCGCCTCGGTGGAAAATGTGGCCAGTGCCTCGGAGCAAGTCAGCTCTACCGCTCAAACCCTTAGCCAAGGCTCCTCCGAACAAGCCGCCAGTGTGGAGGAGACCAGCGCTTCACTGGAGGAAATGAGTGCGTCCATTAATCAAAATGCCGAGAACTCCCGCACCACTGACGATATGGCCAACAAGGCATCGGTAGAAGCCAAAGAGGGTGGTGAGGCCGTGCAGGAAACGGTTAAGGCCATGAAGGAAATCGCAGACAAAATTGCAGTAATCGAAGATATTGCCTATAAGACCAATCTTCTCGCACTCAACGCGGCCATCGAGGCGGCACGTGCCGGTGAGCACGGCAAAGGGTTTGCCGTCGTGGCGGATGAGGTCCGGAAGCTGGCTGAACGCAGTCAGTTATCGGCACAGGAAATTAGTGATCTGGCGGGTAACAGTGTGGATATCGCTGAGCGTGCCGGCCAATTGCTGGAAAGAATGCTTCCCAGCATTTTGAAAACTGCCGACCTGGTACAGGAAATTACCGCTGCTTCAGCAGAACAAAGCTCAGGTGTTTCACAGGTCAACGGTGCCATGGGTCAACTGGATAAGGTAGCGCAAACCAATGCCGCTGCATCGGAAGAGCTTGCTGCAACGGCCGAAGAGCTTAGCGCTCAAGCGGAACATCTGCAGGCGACTGTCGGCTTTTTCAAACTGGGAGACGGCAGAGCAGTTAAGGCACAGCCAGCGATGGCTGCTTCACGGCCCGGTTCAACAAAAGCGCACACGCCTGTGGCGAGTGCTCACCAGGCGTCCTCGGCAACGCCCCCCAAACCGTCAAGCGGATCATTGGGGCCGCGAGTTGGGAGTAGTGGCTCTACGCGGGTTGTGCATAAAGGTCAGGTGAATGAGGCCGATTTCGAGGAATTTACAGACGACGACTAGATACACGTCGGATCAATTCAAATACACACAGAACAACTAAGCGAAAACCCATTGGTTCCAGGTCTTAGGGGTTGAAGGGAGCGAGAGCGCCGTAGTATGAATTCTTCTTCACAGGATCGCAATATAACGCTTCTTAGCTTTGCTCCTTTTGCATTCTTTTTGTCATTTATCATATTTGTCGCCGGCTATTCGTTTTGGCACAGTCAAGGCATTGAAAAATTCCACACACTGATAGAACAGTTTCATAAGGAAATCGCGCAAGATATTGAAAACAGAAATCCTGCTTTCGATGGCTCTGTTGTGTGGGATAGAATTGAATCCCGACTAGATCAATTTCAAAAGCTCGGGCTAGGCTCACCCGATATCACACTCAAATTCGAAAAACTGCGTGCGGTTTCAATGACAAAAGGGGTTCTGGATACTCCCGCCGCATCTGAACTGAGTGATGCACTTCACGAAAAGCTATTTGAAAAAGAGGCGAACCTTTCGCAGGTGCTCGTTTCCATTGCTCCACTGGGTATTGCTGTCGTTTTGCTTTTTTTATGGCTGGAGAAGCGCTCTACTTCGCGTAAGCATGAAGAAAACAACGCCGATCAAGCAAAGATCGCAGAATACAGGGCTATTTTTGACTCCATACTGGATATAGTTATAGTGACAGACCGATTTGGTGTGGTGGAGTCCGTCAATCCGGCCATAGAGAAAGCGTTGGGCTATTCACCCGATGAGTTGCTGGGAAAAAACGTTAAGACCATTATGGGTGATTTGAATTCACGTGTGCATGATGATTATGTGGAACGTTATCTGAAAACGGGTAAGAAGGCGATTATTGGAATTGGCCGCGAGGTTCAGGCTCAACACAAAAACGGAAATCTGATCCCGATTGAATTGGGGTTAACAGAAGTAAAGTCTGGTGACAACCACAAGTTCGTGGGAATCATGCGAGATGTTACAGAACGGAAGGCCTTCGAGCGAGAGCTGGTATTTGCCAAGAACGCAGCTCAACGCGGTGAGAACGCCAAAACCGAATTTCTTACTATCATGGGGCATGAGCTAAGAACGCCCATGAATGGAATAATAGGAATGCTGAGCCTGTTAAAAGAATCTAAGTTGCAAACGGTTGAAACAGACTATGTCAATCATGCCTATACCGCAGCAACCAATCTAATGACCATCCTCAACGATATACTGGACTACATCAAGACAGACTCGAAAAATTTTGAGCTGGATGAAATCGAATTTGATCTTAGACGCTTAGTAGAAGAGATTATTGATCACTATAGTGTTAGTGCTATGAACAAGAGTGTAGAACTGCGCCATATGGTGTCAGGAAAAGTTCCCACTCGCCTGTTAGGTGATCCCGCCCGTTTGCGACAAGTGCTAACTCAACTCGTGGATAATGGCATAAAGTATACCGAGAAAGGAGAGGTGGTTATCTTCGTCGACGTAAGCAGTGTTAACAACCGACGCGTTGATATTAAAATTGATGTAACAGATACTGGAATCGGCATAGACGAAAAAGAAATGGGAGGGATGTTTCAGTTATTCTCCCAAGGAAACAGTGGGATCGATCGTTCCCGAGGAGGAATCGGCATAGGTCTGGCCATTTGTAAAAAGTTTACTGCTTTGATGCATGGAAAAATTACGGTCAAGTCAAAACTGGGAGAGGGCTCAACCTTTTCATTAGATTTGCCATTTAGAATGTCTGATGTCATCGACTCAACGTCAACTGAAGAGGTCTCCACCAAGGGGCATCGGGCACTAGTCGTATCGAAAGAGGATCAGAGCGTTGTCCACCTGAGAGGGCAGTTAGCTGCCATGCAAATGACCAGCGTGGGAGTAGGTTCGTTAACACAGGTCGTAGACGGCTTGAAATTGGGTGTAGAAGAAAGCAGAAAGTTTAGTGTTATTGTCATAGATTTGGATATAGAGGAGTATGTATCCTGGGTTCAATCATCCACTATCGTTGCGGCGGCAGTAGACGATGTTCCCGTAATACTCTTATCCACGTCTGGTCAGCGCGGTGACGCACAAAAAGCGAGGGACAACGGTGCCTGGGGATATCTCAGTAAGCCCTATGACCGAGCTGAATTGTCAACCTGCATTAAACTGGTCCTGCAACAGAAGAAAGACAGTACCAAACGTAACCTCATTACTCGTTATAGTATTGCAGAAAGCAGACAAAGCGATGCAATTTCTATCTTGTTGGCAGAAAACGATCGCAAAAAACGCACTGAGGTCACGCGATTTCTACAATCACAGGGGTATAAAGTCGACGTGGTTGAAGATGGCGCTGAATTGATGGAAGCGGTGGAAAAGCAAGTCTACAACGTAATTGTGGTGGATACGCACCTGCCGGTTATCAATGGTTTTGAATCCACCATTCAGATTCGCGCCCTGGAAAAGAGTAACAAGTTGTCCCGGTCTTTGGTGATTGCCGTAGCACCTTCTGACCAGAGCTATATTCGAAGCCGCTGTATAGGCGTAGGCGTGGACGAGTGCCTGGTACGCCCCATAGATATTGAGCAGTTAAACAAGGTGCTGGACAAACACCTGAAAAATGATGCTCCCGATACACAAAGTGATGGCCAGGCGGTTTAAATACAGCGCAAAACGCTAGTTATTCGCCATGGCCGAGGGCTTTGGGTAAACAATTTGCGCCCCTTCCCGTAGATCCTCAATATAGTTCGAAATCAGTTCACGCTGTAAGGCTTCCACTAACTGGGGTCTGATATTTTCCAATGTAGGCACCGGAGCCGGACGGGTGTCTTCCAGCTTAATGACATGCCATCCAAACTCGGTTTGTACGGCCCTTTGTGTGTAGGTGTTCTTATTGAGTTTGGCAACGGCTTCTGAGAAAGCAGGCGTCATTTGGATGAGGGTAAACCATCCCAAATCGCCCCCATCCGTTTTGGAGGGGCCGATTGAAAAATTCTTTGCCAGTTCTTCGAAACTCTCGCCATTCATTAGCTTGGCAATCACTTCATTGGCAGTCTCTTCCGTTTCAAGGAGAATGTGGCGAGCTTTATATTCCTGTGAAGCATTTTTCACAACTTGTTCGTTGTACACGGACTTAAGTTGCTCTTCTTTGATGTCGGCGTCACCAACGATCTGGTTTAGGAACGAGCCTGTTACGATATTTCGTTTCTGGTCTTCAATGCGCAGGCGAGTTTCTTTTTGTGTGTCTATATTTTGTTTTAGGGCGGCAAGATAAATCAGTTCCCTGTTGATGTATTCCTCCAGGATCTGCTGATGGGTCGCAGCATCTGCTGTGGTATTTCCTGTTCTGCTTTGTAGATAAAGATCAAACTGATCCTGATCGATGGCTTTACCATTGATGGTAACCAGCGTAGGTTCAGCGAAAGCCGAAGCCGAAACCAGAGCTAACAATAATACCGAAGAGATAACTTTTCTCACGTTTAGACCTCGCTTATACTTTTCGCAGAAATACTCAATGCATGAATGTCTGTTTGCATCGCCTCAGCGAGCGCCTGATAAACCATCTGATGGCGCTGCAAAAGCTTTTTACCTTCAAAGCACTGTGCCACAACAATAACTTTAAAATGTCCTTTTCCATCTCGGGCCCCAGCATGGCCTACGTGTAGATGGCTTTCGTCGATCACTTCAACAGAGTCGGCTTCCAACTCTTTGGTGAGTGTATCGTGAATTAGTTCGACCCGGTTTGTACTCATGCGCTTGGGAATACCTTTTTGAATGGTTTTACAGTGACAGACTCATAGACACCCGCCGCCTTATAGGGATCTTGATTGGCCCATTCTTGTGCTGCTTCCAGGGAATCGAATTCTGCCACGATCAAACTGCCGGAAAAGCCACTGGGTCCCGGGTCATTGGCATCAATCATGGGATGAGGCCCGGCCAGAACCAGCCGGCCTTCTTCCTGTAACTGGGATAGACGTTCCAGGTGTGCCGGGCGGGTACTCTTACGCGCCTCCAGGCTTCCCTGACGATCATTGGCAATTATGGCGTATAACAAGGCATATCCTTCGTAGAATCACGAGAGTTCAGTGGCGGAGCCGGGAATTTCTTAGCAGATAGACTCGCTGTAGGAGAAAAAAGCCTGCCAAGAGCGCCATCATACCAAAAACCTTGAAGTTCACCCATGTGTTACTGTCAAAATGTTTGGCAACTAAGAGATTTAGCGCGCCTATGGTGAAAAAGAAGGCAGACCAGAGTCGGTTCATGATGAGCCAGTCCTGTGCTTTCAGCTGGAAATGGGCACCAAAGAGGCGTTCTACCAGGGTCTGCTCGTAAACCAGGACATAACTGGCAAATATCAAAGAAATCAGCCAGTTAACAATAGTCGGTTGCCACTTGATAAAGTTTTCATCATTAAATAGGAAGCTAGAGAAGGCCACAACGGATAGCACTGACAGGTTGATCAGCACCAGCTTGCTGATCTTGCGCCTGATTTTCCAGTCCAGATAGGCTTGATAGCCAGTCGAGGAGAGATAGGCAAACGTGGCAGTAAATAAATCAGTGAACTGATAGACCACAAAGAAAACGATGGTGGGAAAAACTTCATGAATAAATCGCATGGTGCAATACTAAACTATTTCCGCAAAAGTACAAATAGTGCTTGAAATCGTCTACTTGCGTGTTATTATGGCGCCCATCTGATGCGGGGTGGAGCAGCCTGGTAGCTCGTCGGGCTCATAACCCGAAGGTCGTTGGTTCAAATCCAGCCCCCGCTACCATCGTTACCAACGGCGAGTCTTAGAAGACCGCCGTTTTCTATTTCTGCCTCGTAATATTCTGAATTTATTGGATGTAATAGGATTTTCTCGCCCAGCAATTCCTTCAGCGCAGCCTGCGCATCGCTGATCTCAATACCCTGTTTTTCGATGTTTTGGATCAGCTCACGGTAACGCATTGCGTGAGATTCTACGGATGCATTACTGGCCGGTTTAGCAAGCGTAGGGCGCAATAACTGAAAGGCATTGCGCCGAACATGTCGGCTTAAAGGCATAGCTCATACCGCGTACTCCTTCCTCCGCCAATTTGTTTCAAGGCACCAATATCTGACAAGTGTTTTAAATCGCGGGTAGCCGTGGCAGTGGAAGCTTTTGTAATGGCAACATATTTCTTTTGTGTCATTCCGCCGGTAAATCCTTCTAAACCTGCATCAAACATTCTACGAATGGCTTTTAAATGACGATCATTAAGTTGGTCGCTAAAGTGGTTGAAAAATTTTGTCTTACGTAGAATGAAATCTATATTCTCTTCTGCCCGTTTTTGGGCTTGTAAGGTGACGTCTGATAAATAAATTATCCAACTCGTAATCTCATTTGATTGTTGACCTGTTTTCAACGCTTGATAATAGTCTTTTTTGTTGGCTTCGATCGTCTCGGAAAGACTTAATAGAGTAGGGCGACCCAATCCTTGTGACAGTGCTTTTTCTGAAATTGCTCGACCTATTCTGCCATTGCCATCTTCGAAGGGATGTATGCTTTCAAAATACAAATGAGCGAGGGCAGATCGAACAACAGGATTTTTTATTTCATCTGCGTTACCTGGCGCCGTGCGATTAAACCAATTATTATAGGCTTCCATCTCGGACGTAATGCGATTGGATGGCGGTGCTTCGAAATGAATCTTGGTTCGACCGATAGGGCCGGATATGACACGCATAGGTTCTTGATGTGTACGCCAAGTGCCCACTTCTATATTTCGTTGATCCCCCAACATGAGCATGGTGTGCCAGCGAAAAAGCGTCTCATTACTGAGAGATTCGGCGTAGGTGTTTCGAACATCCACCATAAGCTCTCCGATACCTTTAGCTCGTAGGTCTCTCGTCGCATCGGGATTATTATCGTAGCCTAACTGATGTCTGATGGAGGACATGACATCCTCACGGCTGAGATACTCTCCTTCGATTTCAGAAGTTTTAATTGCCTCCGAAACCATGAGGTCGAGTACGGCATTGGATTGCATATCATCAGGGAGGCTTTTCACCATACCCTCAACTTGCCCTGCCTTCTCGGCGAAGGCAAACAATGTATCCTGAACCGGTGACAGGTCGTATCTGAAGTTGGGCCAGTCAGATTGTTGCCAGTTGTACGTCATGATTTGAATATAGGTCTTATTCGAATCATAATCAAGAAGAATATGATTCGAATAATGACTATAATCGAATCAAAGTTGCGGTTTTATATAGCAATAGTGAAACTATTATATTGTAAAAACAAACGGTTAACAGACTCATGTTTAATGTTGATTGTGTTAAGGCAGGTTGGGGGTTATACGTTATCTTCAATAAATAACGTATAACTTTGCGTTATGGTGTTGGAGACAAATCTAACATGGCGTTATTGATACCCTAAACGATCCTCAGGGGGGGCTGATTGAATGATGCCTATAAAAAGCGCGTTCCAGTCTGAGAACCGCCGGGTCAGAGTCGCCGCACAATGAGTGAGCAGCAAGCTAGCTTAGCCGGGATTGAGCCTAGGTGATACAAGCCCTTTCTTTCCAATTCAGATTTCACACCTGTGGCCCAAGCTGCGGAAAATACCAAGGCTCGGCGTGTTCTGGAATCTCCCAATATAAATCAGCAAGCGTAGGGCGCAATAACCGAAGGGCATCACGACGCCGTTTTGTAGGAGGGAGGAGAGCATTTCATCGGGCTACGGTGTGATATGATTTGATGTGTCTCCCCAAAATACCAAAAAATGGGGTCAGTACCGTAGCTTGGGCTGAACTGAGCGAAGCCCAACACGTACCCTGCTAATAGCCGTAGCCAGTTTCACAATCCAATCAGGTCTCATCTTCAATCGAATAGGGGTTTAAAAACTGACGACCCCAGAGAAGTTTTCTATCTATCTTACTGAGTTCAGCCTCATCGCACACTGAATCCCATTTGCACTCAATGACTTCTTTTTGCTGTTTAAAAATTTTATGTGCATCCTCTTCTGAAAGATGAAAGTTATGCGCGGCGGCAAGGCAGGTCTTTAAGTGGCTCAGATTACTATTACCGTGAATTAGCATGGCTTGTGAGGCCTCATTGCCTGCGCGGCTTTGAGGGCAAATGTCGTAGGCGGGTGTAAGGCTTAAATCCTTTCCATTCCAGAATGCCGCGTGGTTACGCGCATGATCGTCTGTGTTGCCGCAAAGTATATTAAAGGTCAGACGAGAGAAAAGCTCTTTCAAAGTATCTTTGGGGTCAGTGAATCGATGCCGGACAATCTCGGCTAAATCCTCATAGCTGGCATATCGCGCCATCAAGTCATCAAGACCAAATAGGGTTAAGGCTGAAACCATGGGTCTACGTGTCCAGCCTTTTAGCGTTTTTTTGCGATCGAAGCGTTCTATCAACAATACATCTTTGTTTGCTGCTCGTTGCAGTTTTACCGGCGCGACATCGAGCCCGACAAGCTTGGCGAGTCTCATGGCGATGAATTCCGCTTTAACCACATTATAGAGATCGGTGCTCGATGAAAATTTGGCGATGTACTTCTTGTCCTCACCTTCAATCAAGGCCTTTGGGCGTGCGCCACCGATAGAGCTGCCATGGAATAGGGCGTGGTCCAGTTCAGGCGTAAGCGGTATGCCTTGTTCCACACGCTCGGCGGATTCCAACAACTCCTCTAAGCTCGCATTCGTAGCAGAGCGCGGCACATAATTGGTCGGGGATTGCTGAAAATCCAGGGCACCAATCCGATCTGAACCAGATTCAAGTAAATAGGCTATTTCACTTAGCTCAGTTGTATCCGTTTTTTTGTCTTTTACCCCAAGGGTTTTATTCATGATGACCCGACGCCCCCAGGCATCCGGGGCAGCATCGCGGATACAGCCGGGCATGCTCAATCCGTTCAACAGGGGCAGAACACCGGCCTTTAACGGCAACTCTGGTTCGTATATCGGGATCGCGGGATTCGTGTCTTTTACTCGTTCAAGGTAACTCTTACCATAATTGAACAGGATGTTTCCGTTGTCGGTTTCGAGTTTACCTGCCACCACAGGCTCGGTTTGGTCCGGCAGCCATATCCAGACGTACGCCTCTTTATATTGCTTATTAGAAGTCATCATCCACTACCTTTTTCTCTACTTGGATACGTTTTGGCAACAAAGCGATCTTGTCTCGTATCTGCTCGATATGTTTCGAAAGAGGGTGCTTGTCCTGTTCAAATAGATTTATACCCACGATGGCAGCCACTTCAAAAACGATCCCGATGGCGGGGCTCATTTCGCCATTTTCAATCTTTTGTAGTGTCGCTCTGGAAATTCCAGCACGGTCAGCCAGATTTTGTTCTGTCCACTTGCGTCGCTTACGTCCAAGCTTGATCTGTTCACCGAGCAATAGGGCTGCTTCATGAGCATATTTGGAGAAAGTTCTCTGCTTTGCCATCGTTTCACCTGTCAATAAATGACTATTTATATGTCCGTTAAGCTATTTAACGACCATAATAATAGTCAATTTAGTAGTAGAACACGTTTGAGTCAATTAGGTGATGGCTAAAATAATAGTCATAAGTAGCTTTAATGACCATTATTATGGTCATTAAAATCGGGGCAGAATCTCAGA
>JAOUPJ010000359.1 GCA_029879945.1 Gammaproteobacteria bacterium | reverse complement strand
TAACAATTGAATAGAGCGGACAGCCAGCCGCGGGCTTTCTGTTGCGCTTATCGCTAGCGCGATTATAGCGCAACAATCAGCGCCGCTATTGTCTGTCCGCCGCTCATTCAGGCCGTTAGGCATTCTACTAGGAGAATGAAAAAAACCATCAGAACGGCCATTTTAACATGTATTGTTCTTGTTATTTGTAGCTTACGGGTTGTCGCGAGTTCAAGTACACATCCTCATTCGAAAAATCATCTTTATAGAGTGGATGTTGTCAGTCATGGGTGGCATACAGGCTTAGTTATATCAGCTTCGGATATTGTAGAGCGCTTACCAAATCTCAAAAAGAGGTTTCTAACATCAAATTTACTGGAGTTTGGGTGGGGCGATCAAGAGTTTTATCGGGCACGAGAGGTAACTTTGGGAATTACCTTAAAAGCAATTTTGTGGCCCACACAATCAGTGATGCACGTTGTGGATGTACCTTACGAATCTAGAAAGTATTTTCCCCAGAGTGAAGTAGAAACGGTGTGTCTAAGTAAACCGCAATACTTTAAACTTGTCGAATTTCTTGTCAGCAGTTTCGTAACAGATAATAGTGGTAATGTTATACCGTTAGAAAAAGGGATATATGGAGATAGTCAGTTTTACGAAGGCGTAGGGAGATTCTATTTTTTACAAACATGTAATAAATGGACCGCGAAAGCATTAGAAAGTGCGAACCTAGACATTGTTTCAACTTTCAAGTTAACCGCGAGTTCTGTGATGAGGGCGATTGAAGATCTTGAATCTAGTAGCGATAAATCTAGCTGCGTAGAGAAGCTAATTGAAAATGGAATGCCTAACAATTGAATGGAGCTGACAAACAACCGCGGGCTTTCTTTTGCGCTATGGCTGTCGCCATTTTAGCGCAAAAATCAGCGCCGCTGATGGTTGCTTGCAGCTCATTCAGGCCGTTAGGCGCTCTCTAGAAAATCAAGCGATTTTTACGAATTTATCGCATAAAATTTTTCTCCGTTCCAGGGTTTGTTGTGTTTGAACATACCCCAGATCGCGAGCAGTAGTTTGCGCATGATGGCAACGATCACCTGGAGTGGTTTCTTCCCTTTAGCGATCAGCTTGTCGTAGAACGCCTTGACATTGGGATCCGTTTTACTGGCCACTAATGCAGGGAAGTAGAGAGCTTCTCGCAGGTAGCGATTTCCGGCCTTGCTAATGCGTCTGGGCTTGTTGGTTGAGGAACCTGACTCATGGGGTCTGGGATCGAGCCCGGTATAGGCGACCCACTGAGGGCCTGTCATGTCCTCGGGGAGCATGGACAGTTCCGCCAGGATACGAGGACCGGTTTTCGCGGCGATGCCTTTGGTGGATTGTAGGAGCTTGAGTTTATGGTTTAGCTCCGGGATGGACTCGATGAGTTTGAGCAGTTCAGAGTCCATGGTTTTGATGCGTCGTTCGATATGGCGCATATTCACGGCGGTGTCGTTGGCGACGACACGGCCCATATGGCCCATTTTTTTGGCGGCATGGTGGCGGTTTCTCTCGCGGGTAAGTAGGCCATTGAGTTGGACGATGCGTCGGCTAATGTGTTGAAGTTCAAAGATTTCATCGGCGGGTGGTTGCCAGGCTCTGAAGTCCATTTTAAGCAGGTATTGCAAGATCGTTTCGGCATCGAGGGCATCGGTTTTCCCACGTTGTAGGGAGGCGGTGGCGAAGTATTTGATGGCCTTGGGGTTAACGACCATAACCTCGATTTTAGGGGTTTGATGGAGAGCCAGGGCAAAGAGCAGGGAATAGACCCCGGTGGCTTCCATGCAGACCTTGGCGGAAGCGCCTCGTTTAGTGGCCCATTTAATGAATTGTCGATGGCCCGTTGAGGTATTCTCGAACTGAGCGATGGGAAGTTGTTTATCATTTCGCTGGATCTTACAAACGAGAAATTGAGAATCGACGTCAACGCCTATATAGTTCATAGTGGTTCACCTCATGTAATAGTGTAGTTTGATCGGGTGCCCCAACCTTGCGCAACTGACAGCCCAACCTTGTGATACGAGTTCGAGAGACTCCATACGCTCTTGGGGATATGTCAATAAGGTGGGGCGCCATTCTAACGCACAAGGTCGATGCCTTCAGGCGTCTTCGGCGTCCCCGATATCCGCTTCATGATAACCTCGATTCTCTAAGAATATGAAGGTCAAAACGGCATATTGGTAAGATACAAGGCGCCCAAAAAGAGTATAGAAGTTGGAATCAGGAACATTGGTAGCGGCAGCAGATTTACTTGTCGCTTTAGCATCTCTATATTTCATAAAAAAGAAATTTAGCACAAAAAAGCCGGATCTACGTCATGTTATAAGCTATGTGGGGATTTCGGTATTAACCCTGGCCATTATTTTTTATCTAGGTCAGCTAGTGACTAAATTACTGAATGCAGTAGATTCAAGTCACGGCGGAATGCTGCTTCTGGCAGGAATGACCGGAATTCTGGTTATAATTTATAATGCTTTTCAATTAGTGCAACATGGGTTGTCGGATAGATAAGTTTAATAACTTTCTTGTTGGACCAACATTTATTCTCATAACTTTATTGGAAATGGAAAATCAGGTAACGAACACGTTGAGAGCTTCAGATTCACAAAGTGGAACCAGAATTTCCAACTCAAAAAGCCAGAAGTAGCATAGCTAAAGAACTGGGGTATTTTTGACCATTCCAACCAGGAATGGGAGTGGGAAGTTGCGGATTGCGAGCATTGGAACGAACTGTTGTCATTACTTAGAAGTAATTCAGGATTGCACAAGTATTCAATTGAGTATTGGTCTTCCTACTCAGATATTAGCTACAGTGATCCAACGCGTATTTCGTCATATAAGAGTGAACTAATTCAAAAGAAAAATAAACGGTCGCCTAACAATTGAATAGAGCGGACAGCCAGCCGCGGGCTTTCTGTTGCGCTTATCGCTAGCGCGATTATAGCGCAACAATCAGCGCCGCTATTGTCTGTCCGCCGCTCATTCAGGCCGTTAGGCTAAATAATATAGGTATGTGATATGAATAAAAATGTAATAGTTAATTTCTTGATAGTATTTGTGTTAGTTTCTTGGGGTGAGGTGGACCCCATTGTTCAAACAACTGGATGCATTTCTTAAGTGGACATCTGCCAGTTAAGCGGCCTGTTTTAAGGCAGACCAGTATATTGAATCAGGCGTTCTATTATCCA
>JAOUPJ010000093.1 GCA_029879945.1 Gammaproteobacteria bacterium | reverse complement strand
TTACAGACTATCTTAGTGGCAAAATTGAGGTTGGTTCCACCGTAATCGTGCAAGGCTGGGTACGTTCCCGGCGCGATTCCAAGGGCGGTTTTTCTTTTTTAGACGTACACGATGGTTCCTGTTTTCTTGGAATTCAAGTGATCGCCGAACAGGACTTGCCCAACTATCAGTCTGAAATCTTGCATCTGAACACTGGTTGCAGTGTGCGAGTCGAAGGTACCTTGGCTGCCAGTGAAGGAAAGAATCAAACCGTAGAGGTCAAGGCCACAAACCTGGAAGTGCTAGGCTGGGTGGATGACCCGGAGTCTTATCCTGTAGCGAAAAAACGCCATAGCTTTGAGTTTTTGAGAACGGTCGCGCATCTAAGACCACGCACCAACACCTTCAGTGCCATCACGCGGATTCGACACCACAGTGCTTTGGCCATGCATGAAGTCTTGTCTGAAAACGGATTTTTTTGGGTCAATACGCCAATCATCACCGGCAGTGACTGCGAAGGGGCGGGTGAATTGTTCCGCGTCAGCACCCTGGATTTTGCCAATCTACCCCGAAACAACGGCAAGGTGGATTTTGAAAAAGATTTTTTCGGCACAGAAAGCTATCTCACGGTATCCGGCCAATTGAACGTGGAAAGTTATTGTATGGCCATGTCACGCGTCTACACCTTCGGGCCCACCTTTCGAGCTGAGAATTCCAATACCAGTCGACATCTGGCCGAGTTTTGGATGATAGAACCCGAGATAGCCTTTGCCGATCTGGATATCGATGCGCAACTTGCGGAAAGTTTTTTAAAGAGTGTGGTGAAGCGGGTTCTGGATTCCTGTGAAGACGATATCGCCTTTTTCAATCAGCACGTCTCGAAGGGTCTGTTAGACAAACTTGAAAAAGTTGTCAACAGCGAGTTTGTGCGCATGGAATATTCCGATGCCATCGATTTGTTAAAAAAGGCCAAAAAAGATTTTGAATTCCCGGTGGAATGGGGACACGATCTGCAATCAGAACACGAGCGTTACATTGCCGAAGAATATGTAAACGGTCCGGTGATCATGATGAACTATCCGCAAGAGATTAAGGCCTTTTATATGCGCGCCAATGATGACGGGAAAACCTGTGCGGCGATGGATGTGCTGGTACCAGGAGTCGGTGAATTAATCGGAGGTTCGCAGCGCGAAGAACGCCTGGATGTGCTCAGTGAGAAAATGGCCAAACATGGATTGTTGGAAGATCTGTGGTGGTATCGCGATTTACGTCGCTATGGCACCGTACCCCATGCCGGTTTTGGTTTAGGCTTCGAGCGCTTTATGAGTTATATCACTGGTATGGAAAATGTGCGCGACGTGATTCCCTTTCCACGTGTTCCCAATAGCGCGGCGTTTTGAAAATGGGGTGGGCACATGCGCACTTCTCGGTTTCTACTGCCTGGGGCAACCCTATGACTGGTCTACGGACACTCATACTTTTGATTGGGAACAGGGAAAATCGTATGTATGTCGATGGTTCTGATTTAATAGTAACCACTCAATGAGCTCATATCCCCCGTTGAGGCATCTTATTTGCGTAAATTCCTGTTTACGGAACATTTTCTATAGAGTTTGAGACTAAAATAAACTCAGGAAAGTCTTTTGAGGCGTATAACAGGTGGTAGCTAGATGAAAAAGTTGGCGATATTTTTGGCCCTTGTAGTGATCGTTAACTTTGGCGTGCTCTATTTTCAATCCAATGAGATACCGGAGCCCCTATTAAACAAAGGGAAAGAAATACTCACCGTAATCAAAGAGTCTGCTAACGACTTAGCTGAACCGAAAGAAGCCCCGCCCACACCGGAAGAACCCATTGAAACTGAATTGCCGACGTCTATATTGCCGCCGCTGCCTGGCCTTGAAAAAAGTGATGAGTTTATCCGTAATTGGTTAATTAAATTTCTTACCGAGCCGGTTGTAAACAATTACTTCGTCAGCGAGAAGTTTCTCACAAGGGTGGTGATTACCGTGGATAACCTTTCTCGGAAACATGCCCCGAGAAAATACTTTCCCATAAAGCCCGTAGCAGGAAATTTTCAGGTGGAGGGCGATTCTGATCACGCCACCATTCGCTCAACCAATGACCGTCGCTACTTGCCCTATATTCGTTTATTTGAAAAAGTGGATATAGATTTGATGATTGATACCTACGTCTACTTCTATCCGTTGCTACAAGAGGCCTATGAGAAGCTGGGATTTCCAAAAAAGAAATTCCATGATCGGGTCCTGGAAACGGTGAGTCACTTGCTGGACGCCCCGGATGTGAAGGGGGCCATCATACTCCATCAACCGCGAAGCATGTATGAGTTCAAAGACCCCGTATACGAGTCCATGTCTGCCGGACACAAGATCATGGTCAGAATTGGGGAAGAAAACCAGTCCCGCATCAAAAGAAGGTTGGGTTCACTAAGATTAAAACTCATTCAGAAAACCAAAAGTCTCAACAAGTCTTAAGACCTGATAGCGAGCGAATAGAATGAATATTCATGCCTTAACCGGTCTGTCTGGGGTGTCGGAGCATGAAAACGAACACGCCAGACGTTGGGCTCGATACTTCGAGTGGCCCATGCTGCTGGTGGCACTGTGGATACCCGCTCAATGGTATCTCAATGTGCAGGGCTCTCTTTCTCACTGGGCAGCCGTGTTGGGGGACTGGATAATCTGGAGTTTTTTCCTGCTGGAGACCAGTTTTCTCACTTTATTGGTAGATAACAAGACTAGATTTCTGAAACAAAACTGGATGAATCTGCTCATCATCCTGATTGGCTTTCCCACCGTATGGGGCGACACCCCTTTGATAGGCGTGTTACGCAACCTCAGGTTGATACTGCTGCTGGGGCTGCTGCTCCGAGTTTCGCGTACCATTAAAGCGGTGCTATCGCTCAATCAACTTGGGGGAACGCTCTGGTTCACCGGCTTAGTGGTGCTTTCCGCCGGCTTCGTGATTTCTAAGATTGATCCCGCAATCAAGTCGCCAAGCGAAGGCTTTTGGTGGGCATGGGTGACGCTCACTACGGTAGGCTATGGAGACTATGCCCCAGTTAGTGATGAAGGTCGCTTGTTTGCGTCCTTTATCATGTTGTTGGGAGTCGGGGTGTTTGCGATGTTAACGGCCAATCTTTCAGCATTCCTGGTGGGGCGGAATCGGCGTAGACAAGAAAGAGAGCTGCGCGAGACCTTGAGAAAAATGCAGCAGCAGCTCGAAAACCTAGAGAAAAAGCTGGATCAAAACAAGAACAATGAGAATTAATATTTCCTATGGTTTGCTCCCTCAAAACTTTCCCTCTTTCGATTGAGTAGTGATACACTGACCCTTCTCTGGGAGGGGATAGTGTTATGGCGATCAGAATGACGATCTTGTCGCTTGTAGCCGCTTGTGTACTAGTGGCTTGCGACCGGGGTATACAGACCAACGAAGATATTAAGCTTTCCAAGGAAGACCAGGCCAGTTTTCATCAAATGGCCCGTAACAATGGTTGTTTTGAATGCCATAGAATAAGCGCTACGGTAGTGGGCCCATCTTGGGTACAGATTGCGGATCGCTACAAAGATGCCCCCTTTCAAGAGGCCAAAGCCTTACTGGTGGAGAGCGTCAAAAAGGGAAGTAACGGGAAATGGATGACCTTCAAAGGCGGGGATGGTATGCCTCCTTTGGAAAGACGTGTCTCAGACCAGGCAATTAATGAACTGGTTGAATTTATCTTGAATTTAAAACGCTAGATCCGGATCTACTTAAACAGATCCATCACGGCCTTGCCTGTCACCTTGGCTTGGGCCTCAGCTGCGTTTAAACAGTTTTGATCATCCTTGGCCTTGAGCCCCTTACCGACGCAGGTTTTGATAAGCGAGCTGCGCAAGGGTTCGTCCCGCATAAGGCGTTCCACTGAATAGGTGCAGGCACTTAACAA
The DNA here is from genome assembly GCA_029879945.1 of Gammaproteobacteria bacterium. Lineage (GTDB taxonomy): Bacteria > Pseudomonadota > Gammaproteobacteria > S012-40 > S012-40 > JAOUPJ01. The sequence goes on along the minus strand of JAOUPJ010000093.1, from coordinate 7,567 downwards.
TAAAAGACCTGCCAACAACAAGACATGCTTAGCCATAAATATTTCCCGTTTTGAGCTTGCCACAATAGCTTACCCCAAAGTGTTTATAATAACCGCGTATAAAGCAAGAGGATGATGAGTTTGGACAAGCCAGTTATATTCTTAATGGGGCCAACCGCTTCCGGAAAAACATCCTTAGCCTTTGATTTAATGGATAAATTTCCAGTTGATGCGATTAGTGTCGATTCAGCCCTGATCTACAGGGGAATGGATGTTGGCACCGCAAAACCCTATAGGGAGACCCTTAAACGGTATCCCCATGCGCTGATTGATATTTGCGAACCCGATGAGGTGTATTCGGCGGCCCGATTTCGTGAAGACGCGCTCAGCTTAATTGCCGCCAGTCACAACCAGAACCGCATTCCCTTGTTCGTGGGCGGCACGATGCTCTACTTTCGTGCCCTGGAATATGGGCTAAGTGATTTGCCTGAATCAGATCCGTTGATCAAGGCCAAGCTGGAGTCAAAGATAAAGGCGGAAGGGAGTGCCGCTTTACACGCCCGTTTGAAAGAAGTGGACCCGGCTTCCGCAGAACACATTCATCCCAATGACCCACAACGGATTATTCGTGCCCTGGAGGTCTTTGAGCTGAGTGGGAAACCCATGAGTGAGTGGTGGGTGAAGCAGGAAAAACACAGCCTGCCCAATCCGATCCATAAGTACGCACTGCTTCCGGATCGTGCGGTGTTGCATGAACGAATAGCACAGCGTTTTGAAGAAATGTTGAACAAGGGGTTGATTGAAGAGGTGAGCCATCTCAAAGAGCGGGGTATTAACCCCGAGACCCCTGCCATGCGTTCGGTGGGTTACAGACAGGTCTTGCAATATCTAGCGGGAGAGTTCGATAGGGAAACGATGAGGCATAAGGGAATCGTTGCCACACGCAGGCTTGCCAAACGACAAATCACATGGTTACGGTCCGAAAAAAATCTGGTAATCGTTGACCCTGCAGAGCAAAATCAGCTTGAAAACCTGGTTTGTTCAATCGCTGCTCTATGCAACACTGATCTTTCTAAGGAATAAGGAAAAATACCCCGCTATTTGTGTGTAACTCCCGACGGTTTAAGCATTTTTTTATGATTTTTTCCTAAGTGATTTTCCAAACGATATGAAAAGTTGTATTATCGCGGGTTTAGGCACTCGGATAGTGCTAGCGGCCGTTTTTTGCTTGGCCGCCGAGAGTTGCGCAAAAAACGCGCAGAACGGATTTAGAGGAACTTCGACCCCGCTGCATAGTCTATGGTGGGGCTTGGTCATTTTACCGACGTAACTAGAGCAGTACAAAACGACAAAAGGAGAATATCAATATGTCAAAAGGGCAGAGTCTACAAGACCCTTTCTTAAACACATTGCGCAAAGAAAAGATTCCGGTTTCAATTTACCTGGTGAATGGAATCAAATTACAAGGTCAAGTTGATTCATTTGATCAATTTGTCGTACTGCTTAAGAACTCAGTGAGCCAGATGGTGTACAAACACGCCATTTCGACCGTGGTTCCCTCCCGAAATGTCAGAATTTCGACTGGTGAAGAAGATTCTTCCGAACCTGGAAACATGTAAGGGAGATTGATTACGCTGGGGGTGTGTGTTGTTTGAACGTCCACGCGGTGGCGAGAAGGCCGTTTTGGTCTATATACAGTTTCCCGCTGACGACGCTGGTGAAGTCCAGGAGTTCGAAGAACTGGTAGCCTCTGCGGGTGTATTTGCTTCAAGCCTGGTAAGGGGGAAGCGTGATACACCCGATGCCAAATTTTTTGTCGGCAAAGGCAAGGCGGATGAGATAAAACAGCAAGTCGTGGAGACGGGTGCTGAAGTTGTCATTTTCGATCACAGTCTTACACCGGCACAGGAACGGAATCTAGAGCGACACCTGGAATGTCGAGTGTTGGACCGCACAGGTCTGATCCTCGATATCTTTGCTCAGCGTGCGCACACGTTCGAAGGCAAGTTGCAAGTCGAACTCGCACAACTGAATCATCTCTCAACCCGATTAGTACGCGGGTGGTCGCACTTGGAGCGTCAAAAAGGAGGGATTGGTCTCAGAGGGCCTGGGGAAACCCAGCTTGAGACAGACAGGCGATTGATAGGCACGCGAATAAAGCAGATCAAGAAGCGCCTGGAGAAGGTCAAACAACAACGGGGGCTGAGTCGACGCGCCCGCCGCAAGGCGGAATTGCCTACCATCTCCCTGGTCGGTTATACAAATGCTGGAAAATCGACGCTGTTTAATCGTTTAACGGATTCGCAAGTCTATTCGGCGGACAAGCTCTTTGCTACGCTAGACCCGACAATCCGACGAATTGAGATAGGAGATGCAGGCCCACTGATATTCGTAGATACGGTGGGTTTTATTAGCAAATTACCACATGATCTGGTTTCCGCGTTTCGTGCCACCCTAGAGGAAACGCTAGAAAGCGATCTATTGCTGCATGTCATCGATGCGTCAAATCAGGAACGTGATCTGCGCATTGTCCAGGTTGAACAAGTTCTGTCAGAAATTGGTGGAGAAAAGATTCCACGTATTCAGGTTTTTAATAAAATTGATTGTATAGCAGGTGCGAAGCCTCATATTGATTATGATGAGGCAGGGAAAGTGAACAGCTGCTGGCTATCTGCAGCAAATGGTGAAGGAATTGAAGCGCTGATTTCAGTGCTCAAGGATAACTTCGCCAAGCAGATTGTCCATTGCAAGGTTTTGGTTCCACATCGTTATGGTGATGTGCGGGCTAGGTTCTATGAACTTAAAACAGTGCTCAGTGAGCAGGAATCGACAGACTCACAAGCATGGATTTTGGAATTGCGTGTTCAAAATCAAACACTGGCCCAGGTTTTGTCTAAAGACATAGTATTACTGGAAGATCGTCCTAATTCTGACGGTTTTGGCGAATTTTCAGAAGTGGGCTAAGCTTAACTGACGTGTCACACGCTGGCGAACAAAAAAATGGAGTGATTATGGCGTGGAATGAACCGGGGAACTCTGGTGGCGGAAAGAATCCATGGGGCGGTGGTGGAAATAACTCTAACCAAGGCCCTCCCGATCTTGACCAAATCGTAAAGGACTGGCAACGCAAGCTATCGCGTATCTTTGGTGGCAAAGGTGGTGGTGGCGGTGACTCCATGGGTGGTGGTGATGGCGGTGGTGCCGTTAGCTCAACCATGGTCACGGGCGTGCTGATATTGCTCGCGATCGTATGGGGAGCCACGGGTATATATATAGTGGAGCCAGCGGAGCGAGGAGTGGTGACACGATTTGGGAAGTTCACGGAAGTGACCCAGCCTGGACCCCATTGGCATCTTCCCTATCCCGTCGAAGATGTGGAAAAGGTGGATGTGGATCAGGTGCGTAAGGTAGAGGTCGGTTTTCGCTCCACAAGCGCAAGTACACGAGACACCGGTGGTGTTCCCCAAGAGTCACAAATGCTTACCCAGGATGAAAACATCGTGGATATCCGTTTTGCCGTACAGTATCGTGTCAAGGAAGCAAAGGACTATCTCTACAATGTGAAAGATCCCGATTCCACCTTGCGACAGGCCACGGAAACGGCAATACGCGAAGTGATTGGAAAGAGCCGCATGGACTTCGTGCTCACAGAAGGGCAATCCACAGTAGCCGATGGTACCCAAACCCTGATTCAGGACATTCTTGATCGCTATCAATCCGGGCTTATTGTTACCAGTGTGAACTTACAAAGCGCTCAACCACCTCGTGAGGTAAAGCCGGCGTTTGAAGACGCTATCAAAGCGCGCGAGGATGAACAGCGATTGAAGAATGAGGCCCAGGCCTATGCCAACGGAGTTGTTCCGAGAGCCAGAGGTGCCGCCGCCAGACAAATGGAAGAGGCCAATGGTTACAAAGCCCGTGTGATTGCACAGGCAGAAGGTGAGGCCGCTCGCTTCGAAAGTGTGCTTTCCGAATATAAAAGGGCTCCCTTGGTGACACGCCAACGTCTTTATATTGAGGCAATGGAAAGTGTGATGAGCAACACCACTAAAGTGATGGTGGATGTGAAAGGGGGTGGAAACATCATGTATCTGCCGCTGGACAGGATGGTCGGCGCTCAACAACCCACTCAGAATATCTCAGTACCGACGTTAGAAGCCCCGGTTATCACCGATTCCAAGACTCGTAGAGACGCGGAAGAGCGACGCAGAGATTTGAGATCAAGGGAGGCTAGATAATGGCTATGTTTAGAGGTTTAGGAATTATCGCCATTGTTGCCTTGATAGCGGCCTATTTTTCGGTATTTTTTGTCAAAGAAACCGAGAAGGCCGTGCTCTTCAGGCTAGGGGAGATTGTGAAGGCAGACTATACCCCTGGTTTGTACTTCAAAATTCCGTTCGTCAATAATGTGCGTAAGTTTGATGCACGTATCCTGACGCTTGATGCACAACCAGAAGAATATCTCACCAGCGAAAAGAAAAACGTGATTGTAGATTCGTTTGTGAAATGGCGGATCACCGATGCGGGTACCTATTACCGTTCCATGGGTGGGGACGAGCGACGCGCCATGGACCGGATCACGCAGATCATCAAGGATGGCCTGCGTAATGAATTTGGTAAACGGACAATCCAGGAGGCCGTGTCTGGTGAACGGGCGCAGATCATGGAAAGCCTTGCGGTAAATGCGCGTACATCTTTGGCTCAATTTGGTATGGATGTCGTGGATGTGCGGATCAAGCGCATCGACCTGCCCCGGGACGTTTCCGATTCGGTTTATGATCGTATGGAAGCAGAGCGTTCTCGGGTCGCCAAGGATTTTCGTTCACGCGGTGAAGAAGAGGCTGAGCGAATTCGCGCCGATGCGGATCGTCAGAGCGAAATCATCGTTGCGGAAGCCTATCGGGATGCGGAACGGATACGCGGTGAAGGGGATAAAACAGCCTCTAAGATCTACGCAGATGCCTTCAGTAAGGATCCCAAATTCTACGCACTTTATCGCAGCTTAAACGCCTACAAGGCCAGTTTTGCAGATAAAGGCGATATTGTCGTACTGGAACCTGACGCGGACTTCTTTAAGTTTTTTAACAATCCAGCGACTACCAAGTAGTTGGGGAATCGCGCCAAGCTCCCAAGCAGCGTATAATACGTAACAAATATATGGTCGGGCGGCCCGGGGAAACCGGGTCGCCCGTACTTTTGTGAGTTGAACTGGAGCCCCATGGTTAAACACAATCACCTGGTTCCAAAAGGGGCCCTGCGTATGACTGTGGACAGGCCCTGATTATGTGGCAGGATTTATGGGTGGCGGCAGCGCTGATGCTGGTCCTGGAAGGACTAATGCCGTTCTTGAGCCCAAAAGGTTTTCGGCGCGCGATAGCGACCGTCCTCAGTATGGATGACAAAACCTTGCGTACTGGCGGTATACTGTGTATGGTTGCCGGTCTGGTCTTGCTATATCTTGTGCGATAATCGTAACATATTGATTTATGGTAAAATTTGAACGCTGGGTCTTGCCTGAGGGCATCGAGGAACTACTACCTGAACAGGCCGTTCGGGTGGAGCATTTGCGTAGGCAGGTGTTGGACCTGTTTTCATCCTGGGGCTATCAGCTAGTCATCCCTCCTTTGGTGGAGTATATGGATGCCCTTATTGTTGGTGCAGGCAATGACCTGAAACGCTACACCTTTAAATTGGTCGATGAACGCAATGGTCGATTAATTGGGGTTCGTGCCGATATGACCCCACAAGTTGCCCGCATCGATGCCCACCGCCTTCAACGCAGTGGCAGTGCCCGTCTATGCTACTTTGGCCCCGTCCTCCTTACTCAACCGCGCCAATTAGGTGGCTCACGCAGCCCCTTGCAGACAGGTGCTGAGCTATACGGCCATCCCGGTCGTGAGAGCGATATTGAAATCATGCGTCTGATGCTGGAGGTCTTACATAAGACGGGGGTACGCAACCCTTTTCTCGATTTGGGGCACGTGGGTATCTTCCGTGGTCTGGTCGAGCAGGCCAAGCTCAATAAAGACCTGGAAAACCGACTTTTCGATGCCTTGCAAAGAAAGGCCAGACCCGAGATTGAAGAGCTGGTGTCTGAGGTCAATGATAATAATGTAGCCGATATGTTCAAGGCGTTAATTGACTTGAACGGTGGAGAGGAATGTCTGGCTGAATGTAAAAAGGTGCTAGTCAAAGCCAATAAAGACGTGCTCCATGCATTGGACGAGGTGGAAAAGATTTCCGCGAGTCTCAAGCAATACTTTCCAAAACTGAGGATTAATTTCGATTTTGCAGAGCTGCGTGGTTATCAGTACCACACAGGCGTAGTCTTCGCGGTTTATAGCGAAGGGCATTGGCAGGCTCTGGCGCAGGGTGGCCGTTACGATGATGTTGGTGCGGCCTTTGGCTCGTCCCGTCCAGCTACGGGCTTTAGTATGGACATCAACACCTTGCTAAGAGTTACTGAGAGTCGACCCAAGACCGGTAAAGGTGTTTGGGCACCTGCTGCTGATGACATCAATTTACGTCAAACAATTTCCGATCTGCGCGCCAAGGGCGAGCGGGTCATTGAAGAGCTTCCGGGCATTAAAGACACACCTCAGGAACTGGGTTGTGATCGTCAACTGGTTTCACAAGGAACTCAGTGGGTAATAGAGGATTTGGTTAAGTAAGACATGAAAAAGAATGTAGTGGTGATAGGCACCCAATGGGGTGATGAAGGTAAGGGCAAGATTGTGGACTTGCTCACGGAAGAGGTGGCGGCGGTAGTACGCTTTCAAGGCGGACACAATGCTGGTCACACACTGGTGGTCAATGGTGAGAAGACCATCTTACACCTGATACCTTCAGGTATCCTGCGCGAGAATGTGCAGTGTTTGATAGGTAATGGTGTTGTGTTGTCACCCGAGGCCTTGCTCAAAGAGATTCGCATGTTGGAAGACAAGGGCGTGCCCGTACGAGAGCGTTTACGTGTTAGCGCCGCCTGCCCGTTAATCCTTCCTTATCATGTTGCACTGGATCAGGCCAAAGAACGGGCCCGCGGACAGGCCAAGATTGGCACCACCGGTCGCGGTATTGGTCCTGCCTATGAAGACAAGGTTGCCAGACGTGCCTTGAGACTGGATGATATTTTCCATAGAGAACGTTTTTCCGCCAAATTGGGCGAAGTGCTGGATTTTCATAATTTTGTACTACAAAACTATTTCAAGGCCGATCCCGTGGATTTCCAGAAGGTCCTTGAAGAATCCCTGGCGTATGCCGAAGAGCTCGCTTCCCTGGTGGCCGATATTCCGGAAATCTTGGCTGAGCTTAAACGCCAGAATAAACCGGTCCTTTTCGAGGGCGCTCAAGGTGCACTGCTAGACGTGGATCATGGTACCTATCCTTTTGTGACTTCTTCCAATACCACTGCAGGCGGTGCGGCTGCCGGGGGCGGAGTCGGGCCGTTGTATTTTGACTATGTTTTGGGCATTACCAAGGCCTACACCACACGTGTTGGTGAAGGGCCATTCCCTACAGAGCTGATGGATAACACAGGGGCCCATCTGGCCAAGCAGGGCCACGAGTTCGGCTCCACAACAGGTCGACC
>JAOUPJ010000358.1 GCA_029879945.1 Gammaproteobacteria bacterium | reverse complement strand
CGCTTTGCCGCGGAATCCCAACGGAAAGATTGATCGCAAGACTGTCGCACTGGAGTACCATGAAATGTATCAGGAAGAAAAAGAGTGAGTAAAAAAGAAGCCCCTAAACACGCTTCCATGGATCAGTTCAAGGTATCCGATGGCCATTTAATGACGGGCGGAAAACGTATTGAAGAACTTGCTCAATCTATCCCGGATGATGTGCCCTTTTATGTCTATGACAAGGCCGTGATTTCGGCCACCGTCGAAAATCTGAAAAAGGCGCTGCCCTCAGATATACATGTACACTACGCCATCAAGGCCAATCCCATGCCTGAATTGGTTAGCTATATGGCAGGACTGGTTACCGGTTTTGATCTGGCCTCAGTGGGCGAAATGTGTGTGGCACTTAATACCAGTATGTCCGCTGAACATATCAGTTTTGCTGGCCCCGCCAAAACAGATGGCGAACTCACAGAAGCCATTAAGGCTGGGGTAACCATTAATCTGGAATCCGAAAACGAAATGCGACGTGCTCACCGCATTGGTGAAAAACTGGGAATAAAACCCAAGGTCGCCATACGAGTCAATCCCGATTACGATCTGAAGGCCTCAGGAATGAAAATGGGAGGCGGTGCAAAACAATTTGGTATTGATGCCGAACGCGTCCCAGAAACCCTCAAGGAGCTTGGAAGTCTGGATCTGGAGTTTCGCGGCTTCCATATTTTCTGGGGCTCACAAAATCTGCGTGAAGAAAGCATCATGGAGGCCCATGAAAAGACCTTCAATCTGGCAGCACAGCTCGCTCAATCGGCCCCTGACACAGTGAAGTCCCTCAATATTGGTGGTGGTCTTGGAATACCCTACTTCCCTGGCGAAACGCGGCTAAACCTGGAACCGATTTCAGAAAATCTGGACAATTTGTTGCCCACGCTGCGTGCATCACTCCCTGATACCGAGATTGTGACCGAACTGGGTCGATACCTGGTAGGGGAAAGTGGTCTCTATGTCTGCCGTGTGATTGATAAAAAGGTGTCCCGCGGAGAAACCTTCCTGGTCACCAATGGTGGACTGCATCATCACCTCTCTGCCTCTGGAAACTTCGGACAAGTGATTAGAAAAAACTATCCTGTCGCCATTGCAAACAAGATGGGAGAAAAAGAGCAGGAACTGGTGAATGTGGTCGGGCCATTGTGTACGCCGCTGGATCTTCTTGGCAACAAAATGCTGTTACCCAAAGCGGAAATCGGCGACCTGGTAGTCATCTATCAGTCAGGTGCATACGGTTACACGGCCAGTCCGCATTTGTTTTTGAGTCACCCGCCGCCAGAGCAACTGCTGGTTTAGATTCAGCTTATAAAGCCTTGACCCAATCTCGAGTCCAGTCTTCCACTTGGGCGCGCCATTCCTGACGTGAAAAGGTGTGATTTGCTTCGTGTAGATGCTTTACCGTTACCCGTTTTTCAGCCATGAGTGCCTGCCAGTCTTTGGAAGACTTCACCATATCCTGAAACTCTTGCGAAGTGAGATCATCTCCACTGAGAATCACCAAACCCTTGCCAGAAAAACGCTGAAAGCCGCATAGCATCTTTTCTCTAAGCCCCCCATGGCAGGGAGATTCCACCGCAGTAACAACTTCGGATTGGGATCTATTCGACTTTTTCGCTTTTGATATAAAGCCGAACAGGGATGAGAGTGATGAAAAGGGATTAAATTTTCCACTCAATACCTTCAACAAAAATTCCTTACTAAACATTCGTTGAAGATAATAGTGTTTGAGGTAGGCCTTGGCCTCTCCTTCCTCCGTTCGCACCCAGGGATTCAGCAGCACCATTCCACAAACCCTCTCATCGCTGTAGCCATAGAAAAGGGAGGCGGAGGCGGCATCACAAAGCCCCCAAAGCGCAACTCGCTTGATAGCAGGGGTATGTTGTTGGAATTCATCTATGGCAGATCGAATATCATGCTGAACCTCGTTAAAGTCTGACTTGGCACCGTCACTATCCCCCATTCCGTGATAGTCAAAACGAAAAACGGGAATTCCATACGCTGCGAGTGATCTTGCCAACAAAATAAACTGACGATGACTTCCTACCCGATACTGAGGTCCACCCACCACAATCACAACACCCACATCCGTAAAAAGCTCGGCAGGCGTGTGAGCAATGCCCAGCAACTGCTGGTTGTTTGAATTAAAGATATGGGGCGTTTCCTGTTGTTCCATCAGTGCAGACTTAGAAATTCGATTGTTTCCTGAATGAGCTGCGGATTTTCCACAATCTCTACTGTGTTCCAAAAACTGTCACCGACTACGGTTTTACTGATTAGATCTACCCCCTCCGCACTCCACTGCTGCTGCAGGCGCGTATTCACGACTGGCGCAACACGGTCTGCTGACGGGACCAGATCGAACCAGGCGGTTTTGGGAAATTTGCTTGTGTCAGAATTTTTTAATTTGCTCGAGACCAGTCCCTCCACCAATTGGGGAGAAACGGTATAGCCGGCAATTTCAACACTGCGATTTTTTTGAAAGTCGTTCATCAAGTCTTTGGTGCTGAGTTTGTTTTCATCACCGCTCATCATATTCGATGCAATGAGTAAGCGAAGAAACTGTGTCAGAAAAACAGATCCATCCACCACGGGTTGCCACAACACGCAACGGGCGATCTGATTTTGATTTGCGGTAATTAGCTCGGCAACGAGTAGCGCGCCGGTTCGCAATCCCAGCACATTGATTGTTTTAATTCCCCTGGATTTAAGAAAGGCGAGTGACGCTTCGCAGTCTTCCAACCAACAGGACCAACTGGCTTCCTCGAATCCACCCGAGCTATCGCCTGTTCCACTTAGATCAGGCAATAACACGTGTTGGCCGGATTCAGCCAGGCTCATGGAGAGAAGGGAAAACATGCGGCGTGACTTATTCATTTCCTCTGCAAAGGGAGGAACAATAAGCAGGGCAGTGTCAGAGCTTGTATTTTTTGGGGAACTCAGCAGGGCGAATATTTTTCGTTGCCCTGAAGTAAGATAGGTGGCAAATAGTTCTCTGGAACTCACAATTTGCCGTCTACAAAACTCACCAGAGCACCTACAGTCTCGAAGGCCTCTGCATCAATTTCGTCATCATCAACAACAAATCCATACTGTTCTTCTATTGCAGTGATCACACTCACAACTGCCATAGAATCAAATTCCGGAATTCCACCCAATAAAGCAGTATCCACATCCAGGGATTCTACCCCG
>JAOUPJ010000357.1 GCA_029879945.1 Gammaproteobacteria bacterium | reverse complement strand
GCCCAAATTAGCAACGACGATGATAGTAGCTTCTTCGTTGATTCTGACGCTTCTAACAGCCAATATATTGATACCATTGCAATCCGGCGTTACAGCTCAACCTATTGGTCCTTTGAACCCACTAACCATTCCGAAATTCGTTAACCAGTTGACAGGCCCACCACCAGTCTATGAGCAAATTGCACCTAATGAATATGCTGTTGACATGGTTGAATCCATGCAGCAGGTTTTGCCTCCAGGCTTTCCCCAGACGAAGGTTTGGGGTTACGGTGGACTAGCCAAAGATGCAGTTACTGGCGCTCCTTTGGGTTATGTAGCTAATTCTCCGGGTCCTTCGTTTGAGGCTACTAAGGGGATTCCGATTCGAGTGACTTGGCGCAACTTGATTACGACTCCACTACAGTTTGCTGTTGACCCTACGTTGCACTGGGCTAACCCTAACAACATAGCGATGCCAAACCCGCCATTTCCAATGTTTCCACCAGGATATCCCAGCCTTCAATCGCCAGTTCCGCTAGTGACACACTTGCACGGTGGCGAAGTTCCACCAATCTCTGATGGAGGACCAGACGCTTGGTGGACAAATAGCGGGATTCAAGGTCCAGGATACAGCTCGGCAGTGCCAACAAGTTCTGACTCAGCTGTCTACGACTATCCAAACATTAACCCAGCATCTACTTTGTGGTATCATGACCATGCACTTGGTATCACCCGTTTGAACGTCATGTCCGGTCTAGCTGGCTTCTACATAGTGCGTGACCCTGCTGACGCGGTTGGCGCTGTTCTGCCCACTGGTAAATATGATATGCCACTGGTTTTCCAGGACAGAAGTTTCCTTACTGACGGATCGTTTAACTTTCCATCGCTCGGGGTTCAGCCTGCGGTTCATCCCTACTGGATTCCAGAGTTCTTCGGTGACACTATAATGGTAAACGGCTTAGTCTGGCCCAACATGGATGTTGATCAAGGGGTTTACCGTTTCAGGCTTCTGGACGGATCTAACGCCCGTTTCTACACTATTCAATTCATAGCCAACCCTGGAACTATCGCGGAAACTGTTCTGCCGTTCACTCAGATCGCTTCAGACGGTGGTTATTTGACAGCTCCAGTTACGTTGACCAAACTGACATTTGCGCCCGGAGAAAGAGTTGAAATCCTCGTGGATTTCTCAGGTCTTGCCCCTGGCACCATGATTCTTCTGAAGAACACTGCTAAAGAGAACTTCCCAGCTGGCCTGACCCCGAATCCGAAAACGGTTGGTCAACTTATGCAGTTCACCGTGATTGGAAACCTCGGACCGGCTGCACCAACATTGCCATTACAGCTTAATCCAACGCTACCGACTTTTCCCACTTTGCTTGCCCCTAGAGTTACACGCATATTAACCTTGGTTGAAGTCTTGGATCCTGTGACCGGTGTTCCGTTGGAACTGCTTCTTGATGGTCAACGATGGGATTCCCCAGTTACCGAACTTGTGACTGTTGGAGACACGGAAGAATGGTGGGTTATCAATCCAACTGCTGACTCGCATCCGATTCACTTGCACTTGGTACAGTTCCAGCTGATTTCGAGGCAAAAGATTGATGTAAAAACATACTATCCTGATTGGGTGGCGCTCAATGGACAAGAGCCACCGTTCATCGCGGCGACTAAGAACCTTAATCCCTTTAATTACCTTAAGTCGACTGCAAAAGGCCCAGATCCAAGCGAGATGGGCTGGAAAGACACGGTGATGATGCACCCCGGCGAACTCACTATAATACGAATGCGCTTTGCCCCAGTAGAAGCACCAATCAGTGGACCAAGTGCACCTGTACCAGGAACTAATCCGTACGCCCCTACTTTCGATCCAACGGCTCCGCACGGGCCACTACCCGTAGTCTACGGATATGTTTGGCATTGCCACATATTGGATCATGAAGACAACGAAATGATGCGCCCCCTACAGCTCACTACAACCGTTATTCCAGCAGTACCCCCACCTGTGCCGCCGCCTAAGGGCAAACCCCCGAAATAAGCGTGCTCTGAAGACCTCGTCCATTTCCCTTTTTTTGTTTTTTTATCAGACCCAGTTCGCTTTAGCTAGCTAGCTAGAACAACATGATCTGCACGCAAGGAAAAAATCAGGAATGGGCTATCAGGGGCAATTTTATGCCAGATGGTTTCAGTCCGCATATTCTTATATGTTTCAGTGAAATGTCTATAGTTGGAGCATTGAATGTTACTTTGAAGCTGGATTTCTTTGGCAGAGGCATTTTCACTGCACAGCGCGCGCGCTACACGAAGTGTGCTCTTGTTGTTTTTCTATTCGCTTTAATGGGCTTCTCAAGCAGTAGCGCGGAAGAGCAAATTACCATGGGTACCTTTCCCGCCCCCAGATGTTCGAGTCAGCAGGGCAAAACATCGACTAACCTCCAATCAAGATACAGTTTGTCGAGTTCAGCCCCTCAACCTCAGCTGTTTATTCAAACCATCAGTGTTACTCGTCCCCGAGCAATTCTTAGTCTCAGTGGTACTTTGGGTGACAACGGATGGTACATTTCAGATGTGGAGGGTTCATTGTACGTAACTGGAGATGATTCTGAGTCGCTCACTATTGAATACGCTTTCTATAATCAAGGATGGACAACTTATTCTGAACCCTTCACCATTTTTGAAGAAGGACAGACTGCAATCTACTATCGAGTACGAAATGCCACGGGTTTTGTATGGGAAACAACAGTTTCGACAGTGGATATCGACAAAACTCCGCCTAACGGTTCTGTGCTGATAGAGGGAGGCGCCAAAGAGGCATTTTCCACTGCGGTTAATCTGACTTTGTCTGTGACGGACGCGCCTTCTGGACCGACAACACCTCCCCCGTCGGGCTATATTTGGGGTGTGCCTTCTGGTCCTGCCGACATGCGCTTCTCTAACGACGGCTTTTTTTGGTCCCCTTGGGAACCTGTTGCAAGCAATAAATCGTGGACCTTGGAAACTGGAGCAGGAAACAAAACGGTTTACGTTCAGGCAAGGGACAACGCTGGCTTAGTCTCAGAGATATTCTCAGACACCATAGGCCTGATTACTACTGGAGACTCCCTTCCGCCGGTGACCAAAATCACCGTAAGTGGCAAGAAAGACTCTTCTGGTGTGTATACGTCAACTGTGGCAATAACTCTGTCTGCCATCGATGATCTTTCCGGAAAAAACCTTACAGAGTATAGCTTTGACACAGACAAC
>JAOUPJ010000092.1 GCA_029879945.1 Gammaproteobacteria bacterium | reverse complement strand
GGAACCCAAGCGCCTAAACTTTCTTCGCCCTTTTCGAAACAACAACAGTGCGACAATTGCAAAACCAAATAATATGGAAATGGGAACAAATTTTTCCAATACTGTCTCATACAGATTTTCGTCATTCATTTTCAAAACCAGAGACATCTGCAGAGGATCTATATCAAAAAATGCCCAGAATGAGCCATCATGCTCAAACATTCTCGCAGCAGAGCCTTCTTGTTTAATCAGAGAAAATATTTTAATCGCCGAGTTGTTTTCAAGCTCTTCTACGGTGGGGAGTAGCGCCTTATCAAAAACCAATTGTTCCTGTTTATTGAAAAGATACAAGTGATTGAAAGAAACATCACCACTGGATTTTTTCAAGTTTTCAATGATGGCATCCAGGTCAATTCGGATGCTTAGCACACCTATTTTTTCGCCCTGGTCCGCGATATTGATTGCATAATCAAGAATTGCCATCCCGGTGTCGGTCGTAGCCAGTGTACCCACGGCACGAAAAGGCCTCTCTGCCATGGCGTTACGATAGAACTTTTCACTGAATACTTTAAGATATTCACGAGACGGGCCTTGGCGATCCACAACAACACGCTCATTGCCTCGGCTATCTACTAGACGAATGGATTCGATATAGTCTTTACGCAGACGCATATAGGCGCGAAATGTTTCTTCCAGCCGAGTGCGCTCAGTGTTTATGCTTCGACGACCCGCCTTACGGGCCAGTCTGGCGGCAGTACCTTCCCGGCTGATCAGATACAAATCTTTCTGCCACTCGCGCACGCTGCGCTTGAGATTTTCTTCCTCGGCCTGCATGACACTGGCGATGGTTACGCGGGCATTGTCCAGCACGACCTTTCTTACAATTAAAAACATACCGGCAACCGCAATTACCAGCACGAGTAGAGCAACTATGTTTCGCTTATGAGTTTTATTCATGGTTTGCGACGGATTTATCTCCTTGTCCCTCCTATATCGACACCAAATTTCATGAGTGAAGTGGAGTTTAATAATCAGGATAAAATTTGTAGTTTATTCATTATTTCCCAAATTTACATATAGTTAAACCCGTTAAACCGGCAAACTAAAGGCCCGGCATTCCATCAACGAACCCCGTTTCATGCAAAATATCCTATTTAGAATGAAACCACGCAATATAAAATTTCTGGATGGAGAGTAATGTAAATATTTTCAGCACTTGTTTCGATATGAAATTACCCAAGAAGGGCCATTAGCAGGTTGAGATATATTCTCACCTTAAAATTAGACAGAATCTAAATCAGGTAGCAGTGTATGAACGAGCTCAATCACGAACAGATCAACCAAAGAACCGACGGCCCTGTGGGTGATGAATTACAATATCTGACTTTTATACTGCAAGAAGAGGAATACGGGGTAGAAATTATTAAGGTACAAGAGATCAAAGGATGGAGCAAAGTCACTCCCATACCCAGTTCGCCGCCATATGTAAAAGGCATTATTAATCTGCGCGGCCAAATCGTTCCCATCATTGACCTAAGAGAGCGCTTTGGCATGGAGTACCGGGCGTATGATGCAACAACGGTAGTTGTGGTATTACATGTACGCCACGGTGAACGGGAACAAATTACAGGGTTTGTAGTGGATGCGGTTTCTGATGTGTACAATATTTCCAAGGACGCCGTGAAAGCGGTTCCAGACATGGGGTCCGGCGTTCAAACCGAATTTGTTCAAGGCGTTGCCACAGTCGATGATCGCATGGTGATTATTCTTGATATGAACAAACTGTTTGCGGCCAAAGACATCGAGTTGATTAGTAATCTCGGTGGCACACAAGAAGACGCGGCCTAATCTTTTTTTCTATTCGCATTCCCCAATTATTTCCAAAGACCGAGAGACTATGCATCTCCCGGTCTTTGGGGGGCTTGGTGCCTTTATTGGTATCGAGCAGTCACCGCGAGAGGGGTTGTTATACGGTGATACTTTCTCTAGTTGGCAGTTTGGGGGCAAACCTCCTGACGAAACCTAGTATGGCAGCCTAAGTTTCTAATTTCAAAGTAATTGATCGGTGTATCACAGAATAGACGGCTATGTATTAAATCTTGATACAGCCTTAGTGATAGTCGACTAATTTACTGATCTTCTCCAGCGCTCCCACGAACACTCTTAGTTTCACCGCTTGCGTTTGTATCATTATTTGTATACATTCGTATCATATTTTGATACATGAATATTTGTACATGTCACAGTCAAAAACACTGATCGACGCACTCAAGCAGGCCCTGCGTTCAAGCGGGCTTAAATACAAGGATGTGGCTGAGCATCTGAATATTAGCGAAGTGAGTGTTCGCCGTATTTTCTCCAATGAGAACTTTTCCCTACTCAGGCTGGAAGAGATCTGCGCCATGATGGGTATGGAGATTTCGGACCTTGTCCATTTTATGGAAGCCAATAATAAACAGATCAGCCAGCTCACGATTGAGCAGGAAAAAGAATTTGCCACCGATCCTATGATGCTGCTGATGTGTAACCTGGTTATGAACGGTTGGAAGTTTGAAGATATCAAATGGGGCTACGATTTGGACGAGCCTACCTTGATTCGATATCTGATGAAGCTGTCTAAAGTGGGTATCATAGAACTGTTGCCCTTAAACAAAATCAAATTGCTCGTTAGCCCTTCATTTGCCTGGCGTACCGACGGCCCTGTACTCACCATGTTCCGCCAGGCCCTGGTTCACGAATTTTTCAATACCTCGTTCGACGCAGAAGATCGATCACTGAATGTGGCAGTCAGTATGGTAAGCCGAAAAACGGTGACGCAGTTTGCCGAAAAACTGAAAGATCTGGAGGCCCAGTTCATTCAGCAATGCAGACAAGACCGCACCCTGCCGGTTAAAGATCGCATGTTTGTAGGACTGGTGATGGGAATCCGCCCCTGGCAGTTGAAAATCTATGATCAAGTGCGCAAGGAACCTCTGGATACCCCAAATAGTAAGTAGATCGATTTCTAATTTAGTATTATCGCTTTCACCGTGGCACGTGTTGCCAATTTACCCGCGCTATTGCGCACCTCGGCCTTGAGGCTGATTGTAGAATCCGTAATTTCCTCTACCCAGGCCTTAACCGTCACAAATTCATCTTCCCGTGTAATGGGTCGTTTGAACTGCGTATTGATTTCCCGAGTGATGCTGGTGGGCGCTACCACGTAACTCAGGGGCGAGACGGTATTATCAATCAAGGCCACAATAATCCCGCCCTGCATATAAGAAAAGGGATTTTCATACTGATGTCGGTTGGGAAAGCGTGCAGTAAGTGATTCGCCTTTTACATAGTCCACAAACTCTCCACCCATGTCGAGAAAAACGGGCGGTGGCAATCTCAACGTCGCATCGTCTTGCTTGTCGTTGATGAGATCTTCTAATATTGATTCCATTTAATCCTCATAAGGTCTTCCATCTTTGTGCGTCATTTTCCATGTGCCATCCGCTCCCATGCTTGCCTTAAGGTCATCGTTTGGATATTCAACTTCATCACCCGGGCTTCGATCACCGATCTCCAGGATCGTAGCAGCTGATGAAGACTTGTTAACGATCATACTGGCAATCCCTTCCCCCAACTTAATGCCAACACAGTCACCGGGCCCCATTTCAATTTCCTCATTCTGCAGGACCAGCGTGACGCATCCTTCCAGAACATAAACAAATTCGTCTTGCCTGGAATGGTGATGAAGCAAGGCCGTTGTACTATCCGGGGCAAGCTCCGTGAGATTGACACCGAAATTCGTCAAACCAAATTGATCGCCGAGCTTGCGCTTTATTCTGCCCGCAACGAGGTGAGCGAAAGGCTTGGGATAAATTGTTGCGCCCTGAATAGCAGAAACAGACTTTGCGGAAACAGGCCTAGTCACTAAGCAAATCCCATCCGATAGACAAAGAAAAAAGCCCGGTTTTCATACCAGGCTTTTTCTTGTTGTTTGTTCGTTTAATCAAACAGCCCTTCACACGATAGATAACGCTCGCCCGTGTCATAACAGAAGGTCAAAACGCGGCTTCCTTCAGGAATATCATCAAGCTTACTTTGAATTGCCGCCAAAGAGGCACCCGAAGATATGCCAACAAAAATCCCTTCTTCGCGTACACAACGATTGGCCATGGCAAAGGCGTCGTTCGCTTCGACTTTAATCACGCCATCCAGTATTTCTGTGTTCAAGATATCAGGTACGAACCCAGCGCCAATGCCCTGTAAGGGATGCGGACCTTTTTCCCCTCCACTCAAAACCGGGGATGCAGCGGGTTCCACAGCAAACACTTTCAAATCCGGCATTTTCTGCTTCAACACTTCTGAACAGCCAGTGATATGCCCACCCGTACCGACACCCGTAATGAGATAGTCTATGCCCTCGGGAAAATCATTCAGAATTTCCAGTGCTGTGCTTTTACGATGCGCCTCTACGTTCGCGGCGTTTTTAAACTGCTGCGGCATCCATGCATTTTCAGTTTCTTCCAACAATTCTTCGGCCTTGGCAATTGCGCCGCCCATTCCTTTTTCCTTGGGCGTTAAAACCAGTTCAGCGCCCAGGGCCTTCATGTAACGACGTCTTTCAATCGACATGGACTCGGGCATCGTCAAAATGAGTTTGTACCCCTTAGTCGCCGCAACCATGGCCAAACCAATACCCGTATTACCGGACGTAGGTTCGATGATGGTGGTGTCTTGATTGATGAGACCATTCGCTTCGGCATCTTCAATCATGCCCAAAGCGATTCGATCCTTGATACTGCCACAAGGATTGGCCCGTTCCAGTTTCATCCACACTTCAATATTTTTATTAAAGAGGCGATTGATTCTCACATGCGGCGTATTGCCGATTGTTTGTAGTATATTGTCTGCTCTCATGCTTGTTCCTCCGTATGACTCCCTCGTCCATCATAACGAGAAACGCAGTCGGATCAAAGTGCCATGTCAGTAAACTCACACTACAGATATCAACGTCTCTACCGATAAACCGTCTTGACAGGTATACTGTATAGTGATATACTGTATATCTATTTTTAGTATCATATAAATCAGATAGTTATGTCTACAATCGACTTGATAGTGCTGGGAATACTCCTAAACAATCCACTCAATGCCTACGAGTTAGTGCGCTTTATCCGCGAGCGTTCCGTTGATCGTGTCCTGAAAATCAGCGAGCCTGCCGTCTTCAAAAGCTGTAGACGCCTGGCCAATTCGGGCTATCTGGATGGTGAAACGGTTCGGGAGCAAGGCGTACCCGATAAAGTCGTCTATCGCATCAATGATAAAGGGCGCGAGCGATTGTATGAGCTCATGAGCCACTTCGCCACCAACCATAAACCCTTTTATATCGAATTCAATACCGTGATTTGGAACATCGAAAACCTGGAAAGGGACAAGGCCCGAGAAATTCTCTCTCGCCTACAGGCCCAACTGCATCAGCTCAAACTCTGGATCATTGAGCATGAAGAAGAGGGCAGAGGCAAAATCCCTTTTGGGCCCGCCATGATCGTACGTCAGTATGTGATGACGCTCTCAGCGCTTTGCGATTGGATCGATGAAACCGTCGTGGAATTTGATGCACGCTCAAAGACCTGAGCTTTTTATTTAGGCACCAACTATACAGTATAGCAATATACGCAATAGCAGGAGGAAAACACAAATGCTGAAGTTATCGATAAGCCCTACTCTAGCCCTTGGCGCGACTTGTCTCGCGATTGCGGCCACCGCCCCGGTGCAGGCCGAAGATGCGGCACTGGTCTTCTCCGTTAATCAACTCACTCACGATGGCGGACAGCTCGGTGTAAACCTGTTTCGGGCACAGAGTGAAATGTTCGAACACCCTTACAAAAAGGGATTTGCACAAATCAAAAACGGACAGGCGCAGATCATTTTTAAAGATCTGCCCAGGGGTGACTATGCTGCGGTTGCCTTCCACGACGAAAACGCCAACCGCGATCTGGATCACAACGTTCTGCGCTTTCCCGCCGAACCCCTGGGCTTTACAGGCGGGTTTGAACTGGGGATTTTTTCCGGCATGCCTACTTTCCAGAAATTGAAGTTTGCCTACCCGGGCCAGCTTCAACACATCACGATTGCAGTCAAATAACAACAGGTAACAATATGATGAATAAACTACTCAGACAAATCGAAATAGCGCTGGAGCACTGGGCCAGCCTGGTGATAGAACACCCTAAAAAGGTCCTCGTGTTCACTCTACTATTTGTTATTGCAATGGCCACGGGTGTGAGCAGGATCTATACGGATGTATCAAATGAATCGCTATTCAAACTGGGAAATCCCGCACTGCAATCCTACAACAGTTTTCGGGATCAGTTTGGAAAAGACGACGCCGTCATTGCGCTCGTCCGCTCGCCTGAGATTTTCACCCCGAAATTCATGGAACGCCTGCATAGCTTTCAACAAGCGCTAAAAGACCAGGTCCCTCATCTGGATCGCGTGCTAAGCATGGCCAATGTAAGTTTCGTCAGCAAATCCAACGGTGATTTACTAATAGACGAGTTACGCAAGCAATGGCCCAGTGAGGCAGGAGACTTTGATGCTTTCCGAGAAAATATTCTCAGCAATCCCTTGTATCGGGATCGTTTGATTTCAGCCGACGGCCAAGCCACCTTATTGATTATTCAATCCTTGGGCACCGTGCCAGAACTCGATGACAAAAACGAACGCTCTAATCCAGAGTTTGAGATGTTCAGCGCGGACCTGGAACAAAAGATGAGACCACTCAGTAACGAAGAACTGGGTGAATTTGTAGACGCCATTCGTGCTGTGTCTGAAAAACATGATGGCCCGAATTTCGAAATACTTCTTGGCGGCGGAGACATCATAAATGTGGAACACATCGAGGCCATTCGCACCGATATGGGTCGTATTATCCCGCTCGTGTTCCTGTTTGTTTTCATCACACTTCTCGTTACCCTACGCAGTCTTTCTTCCATCCTGCTAACGATATCGGTGGTAAGCCTAACACTGGCCTCCACCTATGGTGTTATGGGATGGCTAAGCATTCCGATTACACCCGTTGTTATTGCCATACCACCGCTAGTCCTCACCATGGGCGTGGGTTATGTTGTTCATTTATTGGGAATCTACTTCAGGGAATACAGCAAAGCAAACCAACTGGAAGAATCAATCCGTAAGGCCATCCATCGAACCGCTTTGGCCATACTCTTTACCAGCATTACAACCGCCGCAGGATTTCTTTCTTTTTCAATCGCGGAAATAAAAGCTATTTCAGAATTTGGGCTGGTTTGTGCGATCAGCGCTCTGTTGGCCTTGTTCTTTACCTTAACCATTGCCCCTGCTGTATTGAAAATTTTCAAACTCAAGGCCAACGCCAGGCAATTGGAACTGGGTGGACGGTTTGTTGATAGCGTCACTACACTAAGCTTCAACAATCCCTGGAAGGTGAGCCTGGGTGTGATACTCATCGTTGCGTTTCTTACACCGGGTGTTATGCAGCTCAGATTTTCACATGATCTCATGGCGTTTTTTAAAGAAGATCAACCAGCGCGTGTCAATACCATGTCCATTGATAAACAATTCAATGGGACTATTCCACTTGAAGTAGTAGTCAATACGGGCAAAGAAAAAGGTCTACTCGATCCAGATCTGCTTCGTAAAGTAGAGCAGTTTCAAGTCTACGCTGAAAAATTGAAAGTGGAAAACATTGAAATGGGGCGCGCCATTTCCATCGTCGACACGCTGAAACTGGTCCACAAAAATCTTGATGGTAATAAATCACTCCCAGACACTCAAACCCTGGTCGCTCAGGAAATGTTGCTTATCGAAAACAGCGGTTCGGAAGAAATTTCCCGACAAATCGATAGCCAATATTCCAAACTTCGTATCACCATTGGTATGGCCTGGGCTGATGCCATCGACTACATCCCTGCACGGGAAAAATTGCAACAGGCAGCCAATGAGATTTTTCAGGGCTCGGCGCAAGTCAATTTGACAGGGGCCATAGACTTGATCAGTCGTGGTCTGGCAGGAGTGATTACCAGCATGAGCACCAGCTACCTGCTCGCGGGTACCGTCATCACCCTCATGTTGATTGTGATCAGTCGCAGCCTAAGCCTGGGTTTAATCGGTATGATTCCCAATTTTCTTCCCATCTATATCACCCTGGGTCTCATGGGCTATGTGGATTATCCCATCAATATGTTTACTGTGACCCTGGGGGGCATAGCACTAGGAATTGCGGTGGACGATACGGTTCATTTTATTCACAACTATCGCTATCACCGTGATGAGCGTGGTATGAATGTGAAAGACTCGCTGCACCATACTGCCAAGTCCGTCGGCCCCGCATTGCTTTTTACCACGGTGGCAATTACGACAGGCTTTGCCATGCTGATGCTATCAGAACTGGACTCCATGTTTTATTTCGGCCTGTTCCTCTCCATTACCATATTTAATGCCTTGTTAGCGGATTTACTCATCGTACCCGCCGTACTGCGTTTGGCCGAACGGCTAAAGGCATTGAACAAAACTCGAAAAACAACCCTGTCTCAGGAGGCGACTCAATGAAAACAAAAATCCTAACATTAGTTCTTGCTCTTACCAGCACCCTCACCTATGCCGCACCCAGCGCATTTGAGGTGATGCAGGCTGTGGACAATCGATATATAGGCGACACACGCACCCAGTCCGGTGTTCTTACCTTAATAGATAAGAACAAGAATCAAAAAACACGCGAGCTGGTAGAGGTGTCGCGTAAAATAAACGCAGATGACCAGTCCGTTACACAGGTGATTTCGCCTGCAGAGCTAACGGGCACCAGTTTTCTCTCCTACAACTATGATGACGTCCAGTCTCAGGACGAAAGCTGGATCTATCTACCCCAGCTGGCAAAGGTAAAACGCCTGGCGGTAAGCGATCGCAAAGGGTATTTCCTGGGCAGCGATTTTACCTACAACGACCTGGCCGGAATGGAAATATCGCTTTTTGACTACCAGTTCGATACCAAGCGAAGCAGTGAGAAGGAATGGGTAATAGATGCCTACCCTTCAAAGACTGATACCCAAAAAGCGATAGACGAAACAGGATATACGCGTGTCACCTACTGGGTGGACAAAGACAAAAAGCTCGTGACCAAGGCGCAATTCTGGCTGGAGGACGGGGACCGCGTTAAGTATTTTCGCGCCAGCAATATCGTTCAGAAAGACGGGATATGGACGCCTCTCAAGCTGCAAATGATCCTCACACGAAACCGACAAGTGCAACACTCCAGCATCTATGAAGTGAAGATCGTGAAGTATAACGTGCAGGTCAAAGATCATGTCTTTACCACTCGCTATCTGGGCAAAAAAATCAACTAGGAGCCTAATGATGTCAAAGAAAATCGTTCTGATACTTATTGTATTTCTGGCTTTTACTCAGCCAAATGCAGAAGAAAGGGATTTCTTTGAAGAGCTAGAGATACAAAGTCAATCAGAGAGTCGTCGTAACGCAGTACGCGTTTTTAGTACAATCAAGGAAACGGTTAGCTATTCCCTGAATGACAGAAAAGGATTCAAGGAAGGTATTTCGCAGGCCAGAAGCTACGTGAGGCTGGGAATGGAAGCCCAGCCAGGGCCACATCTCAAATATCGATTGAGTGGAGTCTATGCTGAAGACCTATCTCATACTTATCATAGCGATTTAGAGTTGGCGGACAGCTATATCGACTGGGGCATCTCGGATAAAGTCTGGTTAAAATCGGGGCGGCAAACCATCGCCTGGGGTCAATCCGATTTTTTCCAGATTCTGGATCGCGCAAACTCCAGAGACATGCGTGAATTTGGTTTGGTTGGTGCAGATGAATTACGCATCCCAGTCGCTGCTACCAAGCTGAGTTATTTGGGCAATCGCTGGGGAATGGATGCGGTGATACTACACGAGGTTCGTGTGAACAAGCTGGCTTCCCAAGGAAAGGAGTTTGACTTTTTTCGCGATCTTAGGCCAGCACTCACTGAGGAACGCACACCCAGCGATACAGAGTGGATGATGCGTCTATCGGCCAATATGGCCTTTGGCGATGCGAGTCTGATTTACGCCAATAGCTTTGAAGACAATCCTTACGTAGCGCATGATCCGCAGAAAGGAAACTTGTATCTGAACTATTTAAAAACTCAAACCGTAGGCGTGAGTGGAAACATAGTCTTGGACAGAGCGGTGTTAAAAGCGGAACTAGCATACAACAATCAGTCTTCTTTACGCGCCAAGCAGGGCTCTATAAGCGGACCTACTGTGTTTAAACCTACTACGAATCTGATGTTGGGTGTGGAGTACGCCCCGAATTCGGATCGCTTTATTATGGTTGAAGCAAGCAATACATATGTTAACAACCATGATGAGAGCGTAGGGGTAAGTGAGAGTCAGTCTGCTATTATCTCTTCTCTGACGCAAGAGTTTCTTAGAGATGAGCTTAAACTCTTTGTATCCTGGGGACACTGGTTTGAAGAAAAAAGCGATCTGATACGTATCGGCGGAGAATATGCCTTAACAGATGATATAAAGCTAGGCATAGACTATATAGACTACCGAGCATCAGATGAAAACGCATTACTGGAACCGTTTAAAGATCACGACCAGATAAAAACCCAACTTACAATAAATATCTAGGGGTTGATCGCCTGAATGGCGGTTTTATAGAGATTATAACTGGCTTTAGTTTGCTCGGTGTAAAGGGATGTCATGCTATCCACGGAAGGATTGTCCATCCATGTATTCCATGAATAACGCTCGGTCTCCCCTTCCAAACCACCGTTGAAAATGACGGCATTGGCGATACCCGCACTTGGTACCGATTCATTCCAGGTATCGGTACTCGTCTTATCATCATGAAATACCTGACGCTGACTGGGATCTGAAAAGTGTAATAAACTCCAGGGTAGGTGTATGTCAATATTGGAGCCACTAAGTACCACCGCATCTTTGGAACTCGCAGACTCGGTCGATTCCTTTACGGTCAATTGCCCTACCAGCGATTCACTATTTCCTACCGTTCCATAGAAGGTATCGGGCTCTGTAGCGTAATCAGCATTGTTTGTCTTCCATTTTACCGGTATCCAGGGCGCGCCATCTGTTACGGTTGATTGTAGCTGTTGAACCAGCGGATCGTGATTCCCACCAAAAAGCGGGTAAAGGTCGTATGCCTCAGTCACATAGAGCTGGGCCCGCCAATTTGAGCCATTGTGAAAAAGCCGTATCAGAAATTCACTGCGTTGCGTCGTGCTAAGAGGAGTACCACCTATCTTGCTTGAAATCGCATTACTAATCTGCGATTCACCCCAGCGATTGGCCGAAGTGACGGGGTCGTCATAGGTATCTAAAACGACCATTAACTCATCGCTGGTATTAAGGCCAGTCGCCAGACCCAGATCTAAGTGATAGTAGGCCACATCTGCACTCGCACTCACACTCGTTATGTTGGTTCCTGCCCAGGCCGTAGAGCCGTCTTGTTGCTTCAATACTGTATAAGCAGGCGTTACCGGCGTAAATTTTATCAGGCCATAGTTTTGTTCGGGAGCCATGAGATTGTGCCAATAGAGTCTACGCCCACCGGGAAAATCA
>JAOUPJ010000356.1 GCA_029879945.1 Gammaproteobacteria bacterium | reverse complement strand
TAACTATTACCGGAGAAATGGGCTTAGTCGCCGCCAAGGATGGTAGCTGTATCAAGAATAGAAGGATAAGCAGTAGGGTAAGTTTCCCTGTCTTCACATAAACCCCCGGTCTCTAAGACTGGACTTTATCTAAATACACAATACGGTACAGGGTAGATTCTAGGCCCTAAAGCTTAGGACATGCTTATCGGAAAAAGGGGTTAACTATCTGATTATATTACTGCTGTGTAATTTTTAGGCTGTAACTGCCATATCGACCAGCAGATACGTTCTGAACTGCCGGGGCACTTACTACGGCATACAGGGTTTCTGTGGTCGATGCGGTGAATTGCACCACAGAGGCCAGGGCAGTCGTTGTGTGCATCACTCGTGTGCCGCACACCGGGTCATTGCCAATGAGGGAGTTAACATTATCGTTTTGTGCAATGAGGGAGTCAGATCCATTTACAATTTTGAGGTATGTATCCACCCCGTTCATGAGATTATAGGTTTCGACACGATAGGTATTTCCCGCCACGACATCAAAGGCGACCACATCCGAATCGCTGCTCGCGTTTTGATAAAGATAGTGATTTTCAGTGCCCCCAACTGCCAGAGAGCGACTCAAATTTTTCACGCTATCATCTTCGAAAGCGTCCAGGGTGAAATAGACTTGCCTACCTGCGGTAATAGACTCCAGTGCGGCCAGGTCCGCCCCGGCAGGTGACATACGATTGATCCAACCGTCATAGAACACGTCAAACGAAACGGGGATAGATGACAAAGGAATGTAGTTTTCCATTACGTCCCACACATTCGTTGCTCCAAATTGCTGGGTAACATCCCATAACATTTTGGCTACGGCGATCTCACTGGTGGAGTGGATATAGGCACCGCCAGGGTTGGCCATATCTTTGGAAAACGCGCTGGTACCATAGGTATCGATATAAACAGACTCGGCCGTGGTAACGGGGGTAGAAAGGATATTACTGCGCGTCACATCGGCCCTGAGCCAGGATTTTACGGCAGCAGGAACATAGTTCCCCCAGCCCTCACTCCAGGCCAGCCTCACATCCAGATCCAGACTGGAGAATGCATGACAACCGCCAGGTGAGTTATCGGCAGAAAGCGTGTGGGTGATGTAGTGACCGTACTCGTGTAGCAACACATCGTCGTCAAATTCATCGTGGTCGCCAGAAAGCCCGGTTTCACTCAGCACGTAGATTCCCGATCCATTGAAACAATAGCTCCCACCGCCGGCGGAACAGTAGTATGTACCCCAGGCGTTACCCAAGGCCCATGAAACACGCAACGGTGATTGCACAGTAGCAGTCAGGCTGGCGACCCACTCACTGGCCGCACTCATCACATCCATAATATTGTATGCCCCCGCCAGCCCACTGGCGATACTAATATCAACATTGGCCGTGTTGAGGTCTGACAGATTCAGCGTTTGTGTGGCCGCATACAGATTGCCGCTCATATCCGTCACTTCAATATTTGTATTGAAGGATGACGCCGTTTTGGCAATTACGCGAATACTAAAACTACTACCCGAGGATATACCCAGGCTATAGTTACCACTGCTGTCAGTGGTAGTGGTTTGTACGACATTATTCGCACCATCCAATAGATCGATCGTGGCAAACCGCACAGGCTTATAGGCGGTTGTTCCCGTGATGCCGGATTGAGAATAGTATTGGTCTTCATATCGCACCTGGCCACTCACAGCAACGGCACTGGTATTCACACCGATAGAGACTTCGCCGGCAAACCCATTCCCACTAGCAGTAATTGTCGCAGTACCATCTGATACCGCTGTAACCAGACCAGACGCGGAAACAGTTGCAACCCCAGCATTGCTAGTTGACCAGACGAAACTGGGCTGCGAACTCGCAACGATACCATCCTGGTCCTTTACAATAGCCCTAAGTTGAGTGCTAGCCGACACACTCCATAGCAAAGTTTGGTCAGCTGTCACTTCGACATAGAAAAATTCATTTTTGACAGTAGTCTTTGACTCATCCTGACAGGCAATGAGTAAAGAGGAAATCAAAACAAGCAGGACTAGTCTTATAATCATTTCAGCCTGACCTCTCTGATTGAGCGGCCCTGGCGATTCACGATCTGAAAACGTTTTCCAGAAATTTTCGCCTTGTCTTGCTGCTGATGATTCGTTGTGTAGTAACGGATTACACCCCTAAGTCCGGGCTCGTCCACTGAATCAGAATGCAGGAATATATGATGCGTGGGCAAACGCGATTGATTCGATCTAAGTTGATATGTTATTTCGGCAAAATCACCTTTTTTCAACTGCACCACACTTGGAAAAGAACTTGAGACTAACTCCAGACTTTGGGGTATCTTCAACTCGACTTTATACTGTGTATCAAAATCCTGGCTACCAATTTTAGCTTTAAACGTGGCAATCTGGCTGGCTTTATCATAGCCTTCCAGAAGAATCTCACCATTTAGAGGGATTTTCGGTTTTGCGCTTACGGAAGAAACTGCGGTAAAACAAAATAGTAAAAAACTGATTAAAACAAGTCGAAACATCTTTAACGCCTACTGCACTGATTAAAGATGTTATCGGCTCGATGAGATGTGATTTTTAGGGGGATATGAAGTTAATTCAATCGATTACAATTTGTAATGGCATTTTAAAAGCTAGCGAAAAGAGATGAAATCTACGCTGCCTTAGTATGCGGATCGCTTCATAATCTGCGCAGAAAATTCTTCCAGCGATAGTACACAATCTACCGCGCCACGCTTTATGGCTTCCTGTGGCATTCCAAAAACTACGCAGCTCGCTTCATTTTGCGCAAGGGTTTCGGCACCTGCCTGATGCATTTCTGCTAAACCATTCGCTCCGTCATCGCCCATACCCGTCATAATTATTCCTAGTGCATTTTTCCCCGCTGTTTTGGCAACAGAGCGAAACAACACATCGACCGAAGGCTTGTGTCGACTCACAAGAGGACCATCGACGACCTCTACAAAGTATCTTGCTCCACTACGCTGAAGCATCATATGCCTGCCACCCGGTGCTATAAGCGCCCGACCAGTAATAACCCTGTCACCATCCTCTGCCTCTTTAACTTCAATCTCACAAATTGAATTCAATCGATTGGCAAAGGCCTTGGTAAACTGCTCTGGCATATGCTGAACTATGACGACCCCGGGTGACAAACGGGTTAGGCCCTTCAACACCACTTCTAGCGCCTGGGTTCCCCCTGTTGAGGTCCCAATCGCTACCACCTTCTCAG
>JAOUPJ010000355.1 GCA_029879945.1 Gammaproteobacteria bacterium | reverse complement strand
CAATGCAAACAGCATTGTTTGAATTTTTTGCCACTCCCGCAAGGGCATGGCTCATTTCGACCCACCTTAGTCTCCCTTTTATAGGGAGCTTGGTTTGTTGGAGGTTCTTCTTCACGTCTTGCCAGCCAGTACGCATGGATCTTCCTTACATTGGGTGTAATCGCCTCTTGCAATTTCTCTGTTTCAAGTTCGTCAAGATCGTGCCCACGCCATTTGGTTTTTTCGGTAAACGCCAGGATAGGCGCGAGCAATTCCGCTATTTCCTTTTCTTCCGTCTCCCATGCCGACGGTGCCAAGTCCATTCCTCTAGCGTATCCCTCACACCATTCATCCACGGTGATATAGACTTTGCCGTTTACCTCCTGATGATAAACAATCGGTTCAAAGTCTTCGGGATAGTCCATCAATGTGCCTGAAATTCCGTTCATATGGCGGACAATTAGGGAGAATATGGTTTCAAATTCCTTTTCATTTTTCCAATCTGGTGGGAAATCACCCCAAATGGCAGGTAACCAGGAGGAAGGAACAATCACTTCAGGGCCGCTAACAACGGCGGCGAGAAAACCATCAAGCATGCTGATTTCAACGATGCCTTCATCCTTATTTTTTGTATCCGCGTCGTCGTCAATACGATCCAACAAAAATTGATCCAGCTGGTCTAGCTCTGAATCTGAAAGCACTTTATCTAGGTCTTTCATAAATCTCCAGGAGGGACTATTCGATAAATAATGATGGTACTTTTCTTGGTTTTGCTTATTATACTCTATATGAGGAAGTCGAACACTGTTGGTTTGTTACGCTATTGTAGATTACCGGGAGTTCGGCTTGGGTGCACGTAATTGGAAATAGAACGGAGGAAAAAATCTCAGATAATGAGTGAGAATTTGTGGAGTCTATTCTAACACTACTTTTTCTATCATCTTCGCATCATTTTCCAATTGTGTGGCTTGCTTAAGTATAAGCCGACTCATTTTATGCAGTAGCGCCTTCTCTTCGGTTTCGTATTCTGGGAGCTCCGCTAGATTTTGAATCTGTGTACGCAATGTTTTTATCATTCTATTCATCTCTCGCACCAGCAGGCGACGTTCTATATTACAGCATGCGGCAAACTCGGCCCAGTCATAAGCTCGAACTTTGCTTATATTAAATTCGTCACCAATCGCCATGGCAAATTCGTGTTCGATATCTGGGTAGATGCATACAGATACTAAGTCATAAGCAGGAGCAATGCGCAGCCCACCTGGTTCTACCAGGAACGACACGTTTTTCCCATGTGCGTCGCTATTCCCAATGAGGTATTGTAGAATCGTCCAGCGTATGAGCGTCATGCGCGTGGCCGCTTCAGACTGGGTCAGTGCCGCAATGGAGAATAGTTTTTCTAAACTGACACCATCTCGAATATGAGCCACATCTCGCCCACACCCAAAATTGCGTTCGTATTTGTGATTAACGCTCAGGTTAAGTACTTGGCAACTATCCACCACATGTAGACGTTCGACCCCGGTTTTATGCGCAATGCGATCAAAGCGCTGAACCAACAGGACCGGCTCAGGTACACGTAGGATACTGGCACTGGCAGAAGGAACGCCTAGCGCTGCGGACAGCTTTAGGCAAAAGTGTTCATTAGCGACGAGTTGGGAAAGCTTGGGATTCCTTGGCTCAGGCTTGAGGATATGCGTTGACGCAAACTCGCCTTCCACCAAATTAAACGTTCCCTCATTGTCTACGTAGACCGATAACTTATCTTGATATCCCGCGATGGACATACGGACGCGTCCATCCCAAACATTGAAGGGACGGTTTGCACGATCGCGGATGCGCTCTGAAAGTTCCTGACGCCTAATTTTACGCATCACATTATTAATTTTTTCTGGTGTTTCTCCGTCAGGAAGTAAGGCCAGTGCGCCGGTACTTTCTTGCCCCAGCCAACGTAACAAACCAAACAGATTGCCTTTTGCCACTCTGTGGCTCGCAGCGGCATCTTCCAAGGCTTGGCCTTCAGGTAGCAAGTTTTCAAAGAAGCGACGTACATTGACGGAATGGAACTCGTCACTTTGTTGTGGTGGACGTTGAAAGGGGAGCGCCGGTGATATGGGATAACCATCCACGTGTTCAATCCAGGATTGCTCATAGGAAAACGAAAAGCGTCCTGTGTCATCGTGAAATCGCAAAGTTCCCACGCGCTGTTTACCTATCCAGGCTGAGAGTGATAGAGTCGTCATGGTGCTTTCGTTTTCAGATTTGCGATAGTTCGCGGTAATTCAGATTTAGGAATCGCCAACAAGCTCAAACCCATTTGCTGCGCGATAGACAGTGCCTTGTCTAAACCGACAGAGCGTTTACCGTTTTCCAGGTCCGATAACAGCTGAACAGAAACACCACACAAAGCGGCCGCATCATCAATGCGAAGCTGTTGCCGGCTGCGTAAACTACGTATAAAAGCACCAAAGGTTTCCAATGAATCCACCACTGGGGATTCTGGTAACGCCTTTTCTGTGATTTTCCTGGCCATATAATTTCTCCTATATGAGAAATTATAGCGGATTGAGAGGGGAAAAGTTAATTATTTCTCATAAGTGGAAAATAATTACTAGATATGTGTTTGGTGACTATAATTTATTAAATATGAGAAATAAATAATGTTATGGTATAAGCTCAATCACTAAATTGACACAGATTTAGGGCTCGGTTACCTTTTGTTTGGTCTCGATTGAGTCAATGTTTAGTTGGCTAAAATAGTAGGCATTAAAAGCCATAATGGATATTATCAAGGTCAAATAAAGTATTTTCTATCCGATACGAAGTCAAAGATCGCCAAGTATTAAGAGGATTAACTGAAGCAAAGTGGGTCCGTAAGCTTCCCCGTCAAGTAGACAGT
Organism: Gammaproteobacteria bacterium; assembly: GCA_029879945.1. Lineage (GTDB taxonomy): Bacteria > Pseudomonadota > Gammaproteobacteria > S012-40 > S012-40 > JAOUPJ01. Next base: position 372 of record JAOUPJ010000355.1, on the reverse strand, counting down.
CCTAAAGTAGAGGTTTTATAGTTAATCAACACCTCCTGTGGTGTCAATCCCTTTAGGGAGTCGTGATCTCGTTCCTCGTTGTATTCCAACATCCAGGCCCACGAGAGTTCACGCACGTCCTCTAAACTCGTAAATAGCCATGCATCCAGCACCTCGGTTCGATAGGACCGATTAAATCGCTCGATATAGGCATTTTGATTGGGCTTGCCTGGCTCGATGTAATCGATCAATATTCCTTGTGAATGGCACCACTCGACAAAAGGGCTTCCCAGGAATTCCGGTCCGTTGTCTGTTCTCAGCACGTCAGGGAGGCCTCGTTGTTCCTTGAGCTGTTCAAATACCCGAACCAGCCGTAGACTGGTTAAAGAGGTG
>JAOUPJ010000091.1 GCA_029879945.1 Gammaproteobacteria bacterium | reverse complement strand
TGCGCTTTCTCGTGACCTCTCCGCCTTGCCTCCAATCGCTCGATTGAATTAATCGAAATTGTTTAGATTTTAGACTTGAAATAGAGCCAGTCTAACCAAATATGTGAAAACAAAGAATTTATACTGATTTAACTACGGAGACAGTCTAATGGGCAGAATTATCGGAATCGACCTGGGAACCACCAATTCCTGCGTTGCTGTGATGGAAGGGAGCAAACCCCGCGTTATCGAAAACGCCGAAGGGGATCGCACCACACCTTCTGTTGTGGCTTTCGCAGATGATAACGAGGTGCTCGTCGGGCAGCCTGCGAAGCGTCAGGCGGTTACCAACCCCACCAACACGCTATTCGCCGTCAAACGACTGATCGGCCGAAAATTCGCTGAAGATGTGGTCCAGCGTGACATCTCACTGGTTCCCTACAAAATCGCCAAGGCCGACAACGGCGATGCCTGGATCGAAGCCAAGGGCAAAAAGATGGCTCCGCCTGAAGTGTCTGCCCGTGTCTTGATGAAAATGAAAAAGACCGCCGAAGAGTACTTGGGTGAGCCTGTCACTGAGGCCGTCATCACCGTACCTGCCTATTTTAACGACTCACAACGTCAAGCGACCAAGGATGCGGGTAAAATTGCTGGCTTGGAAGTAAAACGTATTATCAACGAGCCTACCGCTGCGGCCCTGGCCTACGGTATGGACAAGAGCCATGGCGACAAGAAGATCGTCGTATACGATTTGGGTGGTGGTACCTTCGACGTCTCCATCATAGAGATCGCGGAAGTAGAAGGCGAGCATCAATTTGAAGTATTGGCCACGAATGGGGATACCTTCCTCGGTGGTGAAGACTTCGATACCCGTTTGATCGATTACCTGGCCGACGAATTCAAGAAGCAGAGCGGGATCGATTTACACAATGATCCGCTTGCACTGCAACGCCTGAAAGAGGCCTCGGAAAAGGCGAAGATCGAATTGTCTTCGGCGCAACAGACCGAAGTGAATCTACCTTATATCACCGCCGATGCGACTGGCCCCAAACACTTGAATATCAAAGTGACACGCGCCAAATTGGAATCATTGGTGGGTGAATTGATCGAGCGCACACTGATGCCTTGTAAAACAGCCATGAGTGACGCCGGCTTAACGAATTCTGATATTGATGACGTGATCCTGGTGGGTGGTCAGACCCGTATGCCCAAGGTGCAAGACGCTGTTAAGAACTTTTTCGGCAAAGAGCCACGTCGTGATGTGAATCCTGACGAGGCCGTTGCTGTAGGCGCGGCGATTCAGGGTGGTGTTTTGGGTGGCGAAGTTAAAGACGTACTCCTGCTGGATGTCACACCGCTTTCACTGGGTATCGAAACCCTGGGTGGCGTGATGACCAAGCTTATCGACAAGAACACCACGATTCCCACCAAGGCCAATCAGGTGTTCTCTACCGCAGACGACAATCAAACCGCAGTAACGGTACACGTTCTGCAGGGTGAGCGCGAGCAAGCGGCAGGGAACAAGTCCTTGGGTCGTTTCGATCTGACCGACATCCCACCTGCGCCACGTGGCGTTCCACAAATCGAAGTCAATTTCGATATTGATGCCAACGGTATCCTGAACGTGTCTGCCAAAGACAAGGCCACAGGTAAGGAGCAATCCATCATTATCAAGGCCTCCAGTGGTCTGAGCGATGATGAAATCGAAAACATGATTCGAGACGCCGAGGCCCACGCCGACGAGGATAAGAAATTCCACGAGTTGGTGGCGGCACGTAATCAGGCAGACAATATGATCCACGCTACCGAGCGCTCCATGAAGGAACTGGGTGATCAAGTCGAGGCCGCTGAGAAGAGTTCAATCGAAGACGCCATTGCTACGTTGAAAGAAGTATTGAAGGGATCAGACAAGGCCGAAATCGAAGCCAAGACCCAAGCCTTAATGGAGGTCTCCGGGAAATTGGCTGAGCGTGTCTACGCCCAGAAAGGCGATGGTGGACCGGATGGTCCCTCAGCCGGTGGTTCTGATGCGGGCACCGGTTCAGGCAGTAGCGCCGATGACAATGTAGTCGATGCAGAGTTTGAAGAGATCAAAGACAATAAGTAGGTCTATTGTTTTGTGATTAATTTGCTCGGCACACAGGCGCGCTAATCCCGCGCCTGTTTGTCATGGCCAATCTGTCATGCATGGAATAAAAGTTAAAGAGTCCCTTATGTCTAAACGTGATTACTACGAAGTATTGGGTGTGTCCAAAAATGCCAGCCAGGATGAGCTGAAAAAGGCCTATCGTAAGCTGGCGATGAAACATCATCCCGACAGAAATCAAAATGACACAGTCGCCGAGGAAAAATTCAAAGAGGCCAAAGAGGCCTACGACATTTTAAGTAATGAACAAAAGCGTGCCGCCTATGATCAGTTCGGTCACGCTGGCGTCGATCCTTCCGCCGGTGGTCCTGGTGGTTTCGGCGGTGGAGCCGGTGGGTTCGGAGACATATTCGGCGATATTTTTGGGGATATCTTTGGCGGAGCCAGACGCGGCGGTGCCCACTCCAATCGGGGTGCCGATCTACGCTATAACCTGGAATTGAGCTTAGAAGAGGCCGTGGCAGGTACCACTGTCAAAATTCGGGTACCTACCATGGTCTCGTGTAGTGCCTGTGAAGGCACAGGAGCGAAAAGAGGAACGAAGCCTTCTAAGTGTAGTACATGTGGCGGACATGGCCAGGTAAGAATGCAACAAGGCTTCTTTTCCATTCAACAGACTTGCCCCGAGTGTCATGGTCGTGGGGAAGTGATTACTGATCCTTGTCGCACCTGTAATGGTCGAGGACGTGTACAAGAACAAAAGACACTCTCAGCCAAGATTCCGGCTGGTGTAGACACCGGCGATCGCATTCGTCTCTCGGGTGAGGGCGAGGCAGGAGATCACGGTGGCCCGGCAGGCGATTTATACATCCACGTCCATGTTAAAGATCATCAGATTTTTGCTCGAGACGGGACCAATCTCTATTGCGAAGTGCCCGTGAGTTTTGTTACCGCCGCATTGGGGGGTGAACTGGATGTGCCCACACTCAATGGTCGCGTCAAACTGAAGATACCATCCGAAACCCAGTCTGGAAAAATGTTCAGACTACGTGGAAAAGGGATCAAGTCCATACGTGGATCGACCATCGGCGATCTGTTCTGCAAAGTGAATGTGGAAACACCTGTCAATCTCAATGCCAAGCAAAAAGAACTACTACAGCAATTTGAATCTTCGTTGAACTCCGGGGCGAAACACAATCCCCAATCCCACTCCTGGTTGCACAAGGTGAAGAATTTTTTTGATGAGATGAAGTTCTAAGCCATCACTCAACAAGAGGGCGCAGATGTCCAAGGAAAAAACCGATCTCAATCCCACAGGGACTTCGCGCCGTGAACTGGTAAAGCGTCTTTTATTGGGGACAGGTGCAGTGGCCGCCGCCAGTGCGGTCAAGGCGGAAGAAGAAATGCGCTTCCCCGGTGACCCTACTGATCACAATGTGGTCTACCAATTCAATAAGGCCGATGCGGATTACCACAAGGCCGTTATGTTCAGTGTGGGGGAAATGGTCCGCAAATACGGGGACAACATCAAGATCGTCGTTGTTTGTTTTGGGCCCGGTTTACACATTCTGGCCAAGAAACCGAAACGTCCTGTGGCCAAAGAGATCCAGGAACGGGTCTCCAGTCTCCATTCCTACGGCGTGGAATTCCATGCCTGTGGTAACACCATGGATTCCCTGAAATGGACAAAAAATGACATGGTAGACTTCGCCAAAGTGGTCCAGGTGGGTGCAGCCGACTTAATAGAGTTGCAAGAAAAGGGATTTAGTTATATAAGTTGGTAGACCAATCTATAGAAACACAAATACACCGTCCATCACCTGATGGCGGTGTATTTTGCTATTCGGGGGTAAGAAATTCATGGTCAAGATCGGAGTCACTGGTGCAGCGGGTCGTATGGGTAGGGCCTTAATTGAGGCGGTCTACAAGGCTGAGGAGTGCCAGTTGGTGGCGGCCATAGCGCGACCAGGGAGTGGTTTCCTGGGTCTGGACGCGGGTGAATTGGCTGGTGTGGGTCGTCTGGACGTGTCCATCACAGACTCCCTGGATGCGGTCATGGATAATCTGGACGTGCTCATCGATTTTACCACCATTGAAAGCACCTTGAAGAACGTGGCGGCCTGTGCAGCAGCAGGCAAAAGCATCGTCATCGGTACCACCGGTTTTAGCGATGATCAAAAAAAGACCATACAGGAGGCGGCGTCGGCAGCTCCCATGTGTATGGCCCCCAATATGAGTGTGGGCGTGAATCTATGTCTGAAGCTATTGGAAATGGCTGCTCAGGTCATGGGTGACGATGTGGACATCGAAGTAATCGAGGCCCACCATCGCCACAAAGTAGATGCCCCTTCCGGAACAGCGCTACGCATGGGTGAAGTGGTGGCCCAGGCCCTGGGTCGTGATTTGAAAGACTGTGCCGTCTATGGACGCGAAGGGCAGACTGGCGAAAGGGATCGCAAGACCATCGGATTTGAGACCATTCGAGCCGGTGATATCGTCGGCGAACATACAGTCATGTTTGCGGGTATTGGGGAGCGAGTCGAAATCACCCATAAGGCCTCCAGCCGTATGACCTTCGCCAAAGGGGCCGTACGTGCCGCCTCCTGGCTGATGCAGCAGGAAAAAGGGCTCTATGATATGCAAGACGTGCTGGGGCTGAAATAGGGCGTCTGAGCCCCTCCCAGCATGCCGTTTCTTTCCTTTTTGGCACTCGATTTTAGTCGTTTACTTCTGGTCTAATTCTTAGATTGATTTTCCGCCTCTATAAATCAATAAGTTAAAAATAATCCTGTCAATTTGGTCACAATTTCCCAAATACTATCTGAAGCCCGCCTGTAGGAGGACGTTATAGTAGACAGTAATTGGGAAAAATAGCCCAAATAGAAAGAGGAGAAAACCAATGGCATATTCAATACTTACCCGAACAAAAGGAACGACTCCAGCAGAGCCCCTGGAAGAGTGGAATGAATTGAGTGGGAAAATCTACGAGCTGGTCACAGAGAACGCCTCAGCGAAAGACCTATGTGAAGTAATATGTGCCGATTCGGAATTTTGTCAGCGCGTGGTAGGGCTTGCGGGTTGCAAGCGGGATGCAAAAATCGCCAGCGATACCGTCATCCACGCAATTCTGTTACTCGGTATGGAGCGCCTCTGCGACATCGCTTTTACCCAGGAACTATGGCGGGGTTTCCAATAGTTGAAAACCCGACAGCATAGTCGTTCCGAAAGCGGCGAGCGCAAGTTTGCGAACGGGGTGGTCCCTAGTTCAGCTTATAGGTGAAATTAAACTGGATAGAGTCGATGGAGTCCCGTTTAACAATTTCTCCACGTACTGACTTGAGTTTGTCCAGCTTATAATCGGCGCCAAAACCCAGCATCAAGCCACTATCATCGCCGATATCGAGTCCGATTCTTCCGAGTGCGAGAATTTCTTTATTGATCCGATAGGTGGCCAATCCGGTGCCCCAGAAGCCGGTTGCTTTCCCACCGTTATCGAAGCTGCCGGAATCCATATAACCCACTTCTACCAACGAATTCACACCATCGGCCAGGGGAAACTCCAGGTCATAGCCGGCAAGAAATTGAAAACCGATGGAATCCCCGCCTTTGCCGACGGAATTAAAACCGATTCCTCCGCCCACATACACATTGTCACGCTCAAACTTATCGGCAGCCTGAACATTGGAAAACACAAACAGGGTCAGGAGAAAAAATAATCGATTGGGCTTCATTTCGTTCCTCTTCCGTGTTAAATTCAGAGAATGTTATCCGTGCCTCGCCACGGCGTTTAGTTTATCCTAAAACGGTTTCCCTCCCAAGAGCTTGTTTTCCAGATAGTGTTAATAAATCACGATGGCCTTCCCGACAAGTCGAATCGGTTTGAATTTTCTGTTTTTGTTGATTGCATTTTGCAGTTCGCCACCGGCCACGGCAAAGACGCTCACTATCGCGACCGCCAGTAATTTTCATTCTACGCTATTAAAATTGGTCGAGTCATTTCATAAATTAAATCCCAGTGTTCGTATAAACATTAGTAGTGGCTCTAGCGGTAGTCTCTATACGCGCATCAGTATGGGCGCGCCTTATGATCTATTTTTCTCGGCAGATGTGGATACACCAAAAAGACTGGACGGGCAGGGCTTGGTAAAAAAAAATACGCGTTTTACCTATGCATACGGCAGGTTGGCATTTTGGGCTCCTGGAGATAATGCGAAAATATCAGTGCGTGAAATGATTGAAAAACACCAGGGAAAATTGGTAATTGCGAATCCTAAAATCGCGCCCTACGGAAAAGCGGCGGAACAGCTTCTCAAACTATACTCAAAGGATTCAAAGAAATATCAATTAGTCGTTGCAGAAAATGTAGTGCAAGCCCATCAGTATATAAAAGGCGGAAGTGTGGTTGCCGGTTTTGTCTCCTATTCACAATTACTGTTAAGGGGAGGGCAGGCGCGGGGATACATTGCTGTCTTTGATGATAAGCAATTGGAACAACAGGTCGTCTTACTGAGTAGAAGCCGTGAAGTCGAGTTGGCACTGGAGTTTTTACGTTTTATACAATCTGATGGTGCAAGGAAAATCATCGAAGATTCCGGATATCGATTACCCAAGGCGGGCGGCGATGTTTGAGCCGGTCCTTTTGAGCCTCCAACTTGCGACATCAGCGACGATAATTTTGCTAATTGTCTCGATTCCGCTTGCCTGGTGGTTGGCCAATGGTTCCAGCATCTTTCGAAGCGTGGTGTGGGCGACTACTGCCTTGCCTTTGGTCTTACCTCCCACCGTTCTTGGATTCTATTTGCTGTTGGCGTTTTCACCGGCATCGGGTTTAGGTAAATTAATTGTGGACTGGTTTGGTGTGCAACTCGCTTTTAGTTTTGCAGGTCTGCTCATCGCCTCTGTGATCTATTCTCTGCCCTTTGTTGTGCAACCTCTACAAATCGGCTTTGAGCGTTTGGATGGACGTACTATAGAAGCGGCTTTATCGTTAAGGGCAAATTGGTGGGTGATTATTACTCGTGTTATTTTTCCCCAACTCAAAGGGGCATTTCTAGTCGCGTTTACACTGGGATTTGCGCATACCTTGGGGGAGTTCGGCGTCGTCCTTATGATAGGAGGGAACATTCCAGGGGAAACGCAAGTTATTTCTATTGCGATCTATGAAAGTGTGGAAATGCTGGATTATGCCAAGGCCCATTTGTATTCGGTAGGCCTGCTTGTTTTTTCTTTCATTGTTCTATTTCTAACGTATGCCAGAAATAGTTTCTCACTAAAGAGAAAAGGTGAATGACGGGAAAATTGCACATGCTGGATCTCAATATAAACCATCAGTACCGGGGGCGTGCGTTTAACTATGAGCTTCAATTAGAAAAGGGCGTACATGGTATCGTGGGCCCTTCCGGTGCAGGTAAGACCCAATTGTTGCGGATGCTTTTGGGGACTGTGCGGCCCGGAGTAGGGAGGATAGTCTTTAACGATAGGCTTTGGTTGGATAGTCGATCGCATGTCCATTTGCCTGCCCAGAAGCGCGGTGTAGGAATGGTCTTTCAAGACTATGCGCTCTTTCCACATCTTAATGTACACGACAACGTCTTCTTTACCCCCGGTCCGGCTGACTATGATAGAACTTCATGGCTAGAAAAATTTAAACTAGCAGGCCTCGCTCATAGTTTTCCCTCTACGCTTTCGGGTGGTGAGGCTCAGCGTGTCGCGTTAGCCAGAACACTCTGGTCTGCGCCGGATCTCTTATTACTGGACGAACCTTTTGCTGCGCTGGATCGATCCCTGCGAAAGATATTGCGTTCCCAGGTAGAGGATTTGGTGCACGAAATTTCCATACCTACGATGATTGTTAGTCACGATCTGGATGAAATAGCCAGTCTTTGTGATACGGTAACCGTGATTACAGAAGGAAAAATCGCCCAGACTGGTTCAGTGAAAGAGGTGCTGAATCATCCAGTCAATGAAACTGTCGCTCGTTTTCTGACTTGGGAGAATATCTATGAAGGGAAAGAAGCGAGTCGACTCTTTCGGCTAGACGGCCGTTTCGATAGATTAAAAAAATATGCGATATCCCATTACAAATTATCACTCCAAAAAAGAGAGAATGCCCTCATTCTAACCGGTTATGTTGAATCACTGGATAGACGAAACTTGTTAAGCCATTTGCTACTAAACGCCGATGGAAACAAAGTTCATGTCCACGCATCTGTTCAGGCGGCTACTGGGATAAGTGTAGGTGACGAGATATGTCTATACGTGGAAGACAGCGATATTATAGAACTTGCGTCAATCTAAGTGTAACCTAGAGATTCCAAAGATCGATGAAGTTACCTTTTTGAGACAGTTGCTTATGTGAAACGATATCAATAATTTTGTTTTTGTCATCATCGGCTTTTACTATCTTTGGTGAGTGGGCCTTTAATGAGTTTTTACCAAGCAATATTTTTACGATCGGAGTGTTGATTTTTTCGCCCCTTTTAAACACGATACCGATTTCTTTGTTGGACATGCGTACTAATGTACCCGGTGGAAACAGACCAAGTATCTTTAAAAAAGCGGAGACAATTTCGCTATGTACTTCTTTGTCAATCCCTACAAAAAGATCTTTCGCAGCAATATGTGGAAGCATGGGATTACGATAACTGCGACCGCTAATTTTTGCGCAATATACATCCGCCATGCGGAGCAATGTTGCTGAAATGGGAATGTTTTCCAATTTCAGCTGGCTAGGATAGCCAAGCCCATCAGGTGTTTCATGATGTTTTAGTACAGATTCCATCCAGGCACTGTCTTTAATTCCTATTTTCTTCAGTATTTCTACGCTTTTAGTGGGGTGCGCACTAATAAGGTTTTTTTGTTGCTCATTGAGAGGTTTGGATTGCTTCTGTAGACGGTCCTGCAAGATGCCCATGGATATGTTCATAGTCAATGAGGCACCTACCAGGCTTTCTATCTGTTCGTTGGACCAATTTAAAAAACTTGTTGTTAGCTCGACCAGAACGGCGACATGGATTGCATGTTGTACGGAATAGAGTCGTTTATTGTCTAAGAATATTTTAGCTAACGCCGCATCTGGGGCATGTTTACATATTGAACGGATTCTTGCTCGCATCCAGATTAGGTCTTCCAGCGAAGAGGCCCTGCTAGGGCTATAATAAATGCGAAGCAGTTCTTTTTCTAGAACATCAAGTTGTCTAATCGGGTTGTATGATGAGTTATTGCTTTCATCATTTGCAGCTTTCCCCGGAAGCTTGGATTCCTTCGCCTCATAGTAAGCGCTAAGATCTCCTAGAGAGGTGAAAATTTCTTCAGTCTCTCGAATAATTGTGCTCTGTGCCTCATTCAATACGGCCCCTTTATTAGCGAGTAAAACTCCGTTTTCGCGATACAAAGGATACTCTAGTGGTTTGTCTGTATCGATTGGGTTTCGAGTAATTCGTACGAGTTGAGGTTTCATGACAATCACTTCTATGGCTTAAGAAACTACATTGGCGCTCAGCATGATAACTAATTCCTTTTTCTCCGTTGTCCAATATTTGGATTTAAAGAAATAACCTATTAGTGGAATACTGCCCAAGATCGGAATACTTCGCTCGGTTTCAGTTTTTTCCTCCTGAATTAGCCCCCCCAAAAGAATAATATCTCCATCTTTCATTCTCAATACTGATGAAGCCTGTTTTATGTCCAGTACGGGTGCGGTGCTGCCCTGAGACGATGTGATCGTATCAACAACACGCGTCACAACAGGAGAAACGTCCAGTATTATCCAATTTTCTTGAGAGATTTGTGGGGTCACGGTGAGAACAAGTCCCTCGGTGATCGTAGTAGGTGTTTCAGTGATAATGATATCTGTTGTATTGTTTGTGCTAGGAGTGCGCGTTACGGTTTGTGTAAAAAAGGTACGATCTGTTCCTACTTTAATTACGGAGGACTGGTTGTTAAGAATACGAATTCTGGGTTGCGAAACAACATCAACAGACCCTTGCTCGTGTAGCGCGTTGAGTAGGGCAGAGTAGTTCGTTTTGGTTGTGGACAATGAGATGGTTTCTTTTTTTGCGTTTGTACCCCCGATCGGGGCGGTTATTAGCGTTGTAATAGCGCCCGTCACACCTTCGGCCGTTAATTGCGTCCAATCAATACCGGCAGCATTGTCTTCCCGAAGGGTGACCTCAACGATTTTCGCCTCAACTAGCACTTGTTTTCTGATTGAGCTTCCGACAGCTCTAACGAATTGCTCAATTTGCTTAACATAAGAATAGCTATCTGAAACCTGGATTAAACCACTCAAACGATTTATATGCATGCTGCCATCTTTGGAAATCATGGTTTTCAGAACGTCTTCCAGGTCTTTCCAGAAATCGACAGTGCCACTCTGTGTTAGTGTCGTGCTTGCGCCGCTTGCACCGCTCTGAGATGATCCTGTGAGATTGGTGCTTATACCTGCGTTGCTGGAGAACTTGCCTGATCTTTGAAGAAACACATAGTCTATTTTAAATATTCGCGTAACTTTTTTTCTAACTCTTATAACCTCGTTATCCCATTCCCATCCGTAACCTTTAGATGCAAGAATGATCTCCATCGCACGATCAAAAGCCAGATTAGAAAAATCCACGTTGACCGACCCGCTAACGTTGGAATCTGCCAAAATGTTTATCGAGTAAAGCTTTGAAAAAGCGGAAAGCGCGTCTTTTATCGGTAACCCGCGAGCTTTAAAGGAAAAGCGTTTGTTTCCGAAAGGCTGGTTATAAAAACTATTTTCAAAGAGAACAAGCGGCTCTTGTTTTCTGGTATCGCTCGTCTTGGTTGTGACTTCTTCCAGTTCGGAGGATTTTGGGTCTTTTTCTGGCGTGGAGCTGCACGCACCCACAAGCAGAGCAATAGTAAACAGGAATAGTGTTCTTGTTAAAATATTCATAGCCTTAAGGTTGTAGTTGAATTGTTGTTTGATATCTTGATTGAGTCATAATTTATGAGTTCAATGACGTATTGGTCTAATCTTTCGCCCTCGGTGAAGTAGCTGCCATTGATTCGGGCCAACCTTGTCGAATCGTTAATTATTATAGCCGTAACATTGTAGTGCTCACCAACGGATTTTTCGGTGCTGACTGTTTTGTCTGACTCCAACGATTGGCGTGAGCGCCAGGGTAGATAGGCGCCATAGTCGATGCTGGCCTGTTTGATCATGTCTGCGGGAATCTTAGTGTCCAAATTACCGGCCAGGGAAATAGCAGGAACATTTATAACAGCGGGAGGTAACATTTCATATTGGTAAGTGAAAACAGTACCAACAGTAGTGATCGCTAAAAATGTCGTAGCGAATGCGTAGCCGTGTAGCTTCATTGGGGGTCTCCTATCACTAGAATTTTTTCTCCGTCCAGCAAAATGCTGATTACCGGATTTTTCTGGGTTGATTTTGGATCTATAGCCCAGTTAAATTTTTTCAAAAAAAAAGTTCCATTAGAAGAATAGGTTTCCTTTAGTAAGTCTTCAAATTTGTAGAATTCAGCTAGTGAGAATGCTGCATTAAAAGAAATTTCTTGCTTATCGATCTCGAGAAAAGCTTTCCAAGGCGAATTGGATACCAATGTGTT
>JAOUPJ010000090.1 GCA_029879945.1 Gammaproteobacteria bacterium | reverse complement strand
TCACGGCCTCTGTCTGTGATTTGTGAAAGCCCTCGTTCCGGTATCTCCAACAGACCCGCCTTGTTCAGATAAGTGCGAGACCAACCGACTCGATTGCGGATGATGGTTTGTCGGCCGCTATTGAGTTTTTCGCGGATCTCGTCTGGTGGAAGCTGAAAACGCTCAACGACAAAATCGTGTATTTGGGTCAAGCTACGCGCCTGTCCGTCGGCCAAAGCCTCTAACACCGGGCGCATTACTGATTGAAAATCCGGAATTGCCATGAAATACATCCTAAAATCAGGGATAAGCGTCTACTCTAACGAGATTTTCCCAGTGTGTAAAAGTAAATTTTCCTTTAGAATATACTTTTTAACTTATTGATATTATTCTTTTTTTATCAGTAATTGTGGCCTCGCCAATTTCTATGCGACAAAAACTCAGGCGGTGTGTAAAAGCTTGCCCCCCAAAGTTTCAAGAAAGTTTTACATAAACCCAGATTTTTGCACCGCATCCAAAAGGCGTAGTGTACTCGTTGAGGGCGACAAATTTTGTCGCGGGTAATTGGGAGATGGTATTACTCAACGCGATTGATGTGACTTATTACCGTTACTGAATCAAAGCGACGCAACCGCAAAGAAGTTGACTGGTTTAATGCGCTTGGCCAGTCATGTTTTTTTGATTCTTTCACACTTCGATGTTGGTGAGATTATTCGGCAATGACATCAACATTAGTTTTCATATGCCAGCATGTTCATGATTAATCGGATCATGGTTTCTTTTTGTTCGGGTGCGGATTCTGCTACCAGCAGCGTAAGTGCTGCCAGGCCGGTGTCATTTATGACGGGTTTATCCGAATTTGCAATGTGCATATTTTGCACATTGCTTTTTTCGTCTAGCTCACCTTCCTTTTAGAGGTACCAGGTCTTTTCCAAGTTCGCACTTACCCTTTTGGCCTCAATCACACCACATGCCTCGCTGTAGATGAAGAGTCGGTGACCATCTCCCGCACGGTAACGCCGAGGGCCTGGCCACTCCTTGCAGCCCATAGCATCTGCTAACTAGCTAAGACACAGAAAAAAGCCAGGATGCCACATAACTTATTGATTAAATAAATTATATAAGCGCGTGTAGTCGGTATTCACTAGCTTTCCTTTATAACACCTCGATTCCGGAAACATGCTCACTTTTTCATTGCATTTGGCGCGGTATATTTTCTGCATAAGAATGGCCATATTTTCCTAAATACCGAGACCCAATCATTGTCTCAAGACCATGAAATTAAAGTTGTTTTGCTTTGTTGCGATGGTTTATTCCAGCGCTATCTCGCGATGCGTTTGGCGGAAGAATACGATTTACTGGGAATCGTAATACACGCAACGCCTTCAGCAAAGGGTACCCTCACTCAGCGGCTCATGCGCTATTTAAACCCGGTAAAATTTTATCAATACATCGCATCACGCATTTTGATCCCACGCTACGAACGAAAGGCTAAAGATGTGATTGAAAATCTATTTTTTATCAATACCAAGCTCCCAGAATTACCACCTGATGTGCCGAAAATCTTTGTTTCCGATATCAACTCCCCTGAAGCGGTAGATTTTGTTTCCGCGTTAAATCCAACTGTAGTTTGCGTAAATGGTACGAATCTGCTTCGAGCACCTATGCTAAGCCTTAGCAAGAAGATTCCTTTGGGAATTATCAATCTCCACACTGGCTTATCGCCTTATTCACGGGGCGGCAATTGTAATCTGTTTATGCTAATGCGCGGACAACCTCAGTATGTGGGAGCGACCGTTCACTATATCGACCCTGGGATTGATAGTGGGGATATCATCTATTCAGTTCGCCCTAATATTTCAGAAAGCGATATACTTGAAACTATTGAAGCAAAGTCTTTCCACATTGGAATTGAAAAGATGGTTCAAGCTATAAAAGAAATAAAAAATGGTACTGCTTGTCGAGTAAAGCAATGGACAGAGGGAACTCTGTTTCTAAGAAAAACTGGATATGTTTTTCGTCCCTATTTCAAAATTGTGGTTAACAAGAAAATTGAAAAAGGACTACTTGAGACCTATTTAAACCATCAAAAAAAATATGATCTTGATGTGAAGTTGGTAGGAAATTCTTAATGATTCATCGTGTTTTGAATCGAGCGAAAGATATAGCGTTTACTTCATGGTTGTCTAACTTTTGGATGGCGAAAAACAAAGGAACTATTTTGTCGTTCCTGTATCACCGGGTGGATCATCGTTCCAACAATGACTTTCTTACCAAGGGTTATTCTCCCGTCATATCTCCTGAAAATCTTTACTTAGAACTAAATACTTTGAAAAACCTGGGTGTTAATTTTCTAACCTTTGATAAAATCGGCGAATACAAATTGAGCGGCAACAATGGCGTAGGGATAATAGTTTGCTTTGATGACTGTTTCAAAGACAACTACGAACAAGGCTTTGAAGTTCTGGAAGCACTAAACATTAAGGCCACGTTTTTTCAAACAACCGCCCTGGTAGACAGCAATACTTTAATATGGGAGCATGCTCTCTATTGGTTCGTGCGAGATAGTAGTAGTGACAAACATCTTAAACATGTTGCCGAGAATTATTATCGAGACAATAGACCCATTCTTGAGAAGGGTCGCAATTTTTCAGGCATGGATTGGGTACAGTTTCTTGTTCACCAAGCCCCACTGGAGGACGCGGAAGCGCTAGTGCAGATACTCATGAACGACGGAGACAATCGACTTGAACAAGCTGAGATTGCTAAAAATATCTATCCAACCTTAAAGCACCTGAAAAAGGCCTTTGCGTCAGGTCATGAACTCGGTACTCACGGACATCAACATCTACGTCGAACGGGCGTTTCTGCAGAACGCTTTGAGGAAGACTTGAAAACATCTAAAGACTTGTTTGAAAGTTGGGGCTTTCCGGGAAAATCATATTCTTACCCCTTCAACTCCTACCTCAAGGGCGATGAAAATATATCTAAAAAATATTTTGAAATGGTTGCTACTGTAGATAGCAAGCCCATTACTAGGAACACACCAATGAGCCAATTACCCCGATTTACGTGGCCCGGAAACAGCCCAAATCAATTTAGAATGCGCAGATGGTTATTAACCGGTGGGATATAGCGCATCTCTCGTAGCAAGTCATCCCTCAACGCTTCCGCGACAGGAATCAACATTCGTAACATTTTGTCGGGAACATTTTTCTTTGACAGCTGACTTTAGAAGTTTCTGGGCCAGCTTCAATTCCCTGAGATTTCCCAATCGTATCGCATCTATCAACGCTAGAAATCTGAAGAGCCTATCATCTTTCAGGCAGGCCAAGGGTACAGTCTTAAACACCAGACTCAATACTTCTATTGATAGATGAGTTCACCTCACTTTTACTCACGCCCAAAGAAGACTCCAAGGCACGCGCACTTGTATTTTCGACGAGATACGCGCTATCGCCTCTCTGCTGCTGCAAAGAGACTAGCTTAAACAATATGAGTATGTCTTGGCCTTTCATTGCATGAACCGTCTTTACTGTCCTCTGTCCTTGGACTATGGACGGTATAGCTACAAATCCGAAATTTTGCTAGCTCGTTGAATTAACAACAAGCACCAACGCAACTTTAGAGTTAGACACAAGAAGTGGAATACCAGCCCCCCGACCAAGTGGTGCTCAAATGCTGCAACTGGCAAATTTCAATACTGTATTCGGTGGCTGTTGCAAACTTGTGTCTTATTGTTACTAAAAATCAGCCAAAAAAAAGGCCGCGACGTTTCCGTAACAGCCTGATTAATATGCTAAATTTGGTAGGCGCGATTGGAGTTGAACCAACGACCCCCACCATGTCAAAAAGGGTTTGGGTTTCGGGTAACCCAATGAATTATTGAGGATTTTTGGAGTTTAGAGAATGGTAAAAATGGACGATTTTAGGCTAATAGTATCAAGAGGTTGCGGGGGAGTAAGTAACAGGTTAAAACTGACCAAGGAGGACAAATACAGGCAAAATTCGTAGGCGAGCTACCGTCTGTCACCCAAGTTAGAGATTGATTCCCAGCGCTGAAAAAACAGCCCCACGCGCCCCGGTTCCTGTATATTTCCTTTGACTGCGTATTCAAAATCCGGATTTGCCGATAGTTCCCAAAACTGCTCTGCGATGTACTGCCGGATCGATTGTTCTGAATCAGTCACTTCAGAGAGAAGTTCTTCACGACCATCTACGAGATTGATAATATCTTCCAAATCCTGGCTGGCGAGTAAATTATCTTTGCCTCTCCCTAAGAAGGCTTCTAGCTTAGTTGCTAAAAAGTAGACGGGAGTGAGTATCTTGATTGAAAGCTTATCTGTGAGTGGATAGACGTCCGCTGTTTTCAGTGCAGGTTGATACCACTGACTACTGAAGCCAAGAATAGCTTCGTCATCCGGCATGAAATCGACTAGAATGTCACCCAACTTCATGCGACAGATCACCTCTTCATCTATCGCTTCTTTGAAACCTTTCTGTCTTAGAATGTCCTGAATTCGATACCAATCAGACTGGCCCTCTACATGCAGTATCACATCTACATCCAGAGTAAACCGTACTGCTTGACGTGTTATAGGATCAGAAATTAGAAACGCAACCGTGCTCCCTCCTACGAAGGCCATTTCTTTTAATAGTTCTTCACCCAACGCTTCCGCGACAGGAATCAACATTCGCAACATTTTGTCAGGGACGTCGTTCATTTTTCTTTAACCGCCGACTTGAGTAGCTTCTGTGCAAGCTTCGATTCCCTGGGATTCCCCAGTCTAATGGCGTCAACCAAAGCAAGAAATCTATAAAGCTTTTTATCTTTCTCGCATGCCTCAGGCACAGTCTTAAATAAAGGTTTAATTGCTTGCCCCCGCTCACTACCATTAGCGGAAGGCCAAACATATTTAATGTCGTTCAGGCTCTCTAGCTCACCTTGTAAGACCGGCGCATCAAAGGCAGTAGGGATTCCTCTAACCAGCTCTGCGGGTTTTACTGGGAAGACGTACTTAAGTCCGCTACAAACAAATTCCAACAACGCGGCTGTATTTACTTTGGGATACCCATGTTGACGATCTCTAACAATCAAGCCAGACTCAATACTTCTATTGATAGATGAGTTCACCTCACTTTTACTCACGCCCAAAGAAGACTCCAAGGCACGCGCACTTGTATTTTCGACGAGATACGCGCTATCGCCTCTCTGCAGCTGCAAAGAGACTAGCTTAAACAATATGAGTATGTCTTGGCCTTTCATCGTAGAACTCGCTATACCGTCCTTTGTCCGTGGACTATGGACAGTATAGCTATTCTATCAAGAGATTTCCAACTGATTGATTTAGATAATGTGATACGAATCAAACACTGGATAAGACACAGCCCATAAGCAACAGCTCCACCCTTGATTAGTGGACCCTTAGTAACATAACCATATGAATTTATAGAATTAATTGGCGACTGTTGTAAACTTGTATCTTACTTGTTACTAAAAATCAGCCAAAAAAAAGGCCGCTACGTTTCCGTAACAGCCTGATTAATATGCTAAATTTGGTAGGCGCGATTGGAGTTGAACCAACGACCCCCACCATGTCAAGGTGGTGCTCTAACCAACTGAGCTACGCGCCTGAAGGTGGGAGACTTTAACATAGGCGGGGAGTTGTGAACAAGGACTTTCTAAGCATTTGGAATCGTTCAAATAAAAACCAAATGCCTGCCTTGCACGAAAGAGTGGATCACTCCCCCCCAAACACGATCCCCTGTAGATGTTTGAGCTGGTCTCGCGTGCGGGCGGCTTCTTCGAATTCGAGGTTGCGGGCGTGTTCATACATCTTCTGTTCGAGTTCCTTGATGCGCTTGTCTAACTCTTTGGGGCTTAGGCTCTTGTATTGAGCCGCTTCGTCTGCCACTTTGGCGTAGGACTTGGCACTGGCAAATCCACCACTGCGTGCCCCTTCCATAATATCGCGTATGGCCTTTTTGACCCCGACGGGTGTAATGCCGTGTTTTTCATTATGGGCGACTTGTTTTGCGCGTCTACGATTGGTTTCATCTATCGCCTTTTGCATGGAATTGGTGATGCGGTCTGCATACATAATCACATGTCCATTGATATTCCGTGCCGCGCGGCCGATGGTTTGAATCAGGGAACGCTCTGAACGAAGAAACCCTTCCTTGTCTGCATCCAGTATGGCCACCAAAGATACTTCGGGAATGTCCAAACCTTCACGCAACAGATTGATACCCACCAGCACGTCGAACTCACCCAGACGCAAGTCGCGTAAAATTTCCATACGTTCAACCGTATCGATATCCGAATGCAGATAACGCACTTCTATGCCATGTTCCAATAGATAGTCTGTTAGGTTTTCTGCCATGCGTTTAGTGAGTGTGGTTACCAGCACGCGCTCTTTGCGTTCGATTCGCTTATTGGCTTCAGAGAGCAAGTCATCAACCTGTATGGCGACGGGTCGAATTTCCACATCGGGGTCGACGAGCCCTGTGGGCCGAACCACCTGTTCCACGATTGCACCGGAGTGTTCCATCTCATAGACAGACGGCGTGGCAGAGACAAACACCGTTTGCGGCATGAGTCTTTCGAATTCATCAAAACGCAAGGGACGATTATCTAAAGCCGAAGGCAGACGAAATCCGAATTCCACCAATGTCTCTTTACGTGAACGATCACCTTTATACATGCCACCGATCTGCGGCACCGTGACGTGGCTCTCGTCAATAATTAATAAAGCATCTTTGGGGAGATACTCAATCAGGGTCGGCGGCGGTTCACCGGCCTTGCGTCCGGAAAGATAACGCGAGTAGTTTTCAATTCCGCTGCAATAACCCAGCTCCACCATCATTTCGATATCCATCTTCACACGCTGATCCAGTCTTTGTGCTTCGACCAATTTATTGAGGTCGTAAAGCATGGCCAGGCGTTCCTTGAGTTCTTCTTTGATCGAGTCAATAGAATCCAGAATCACTTGCCGTGGTGTCACGTAATGCGTGGAAGGATAAATAGTTAAGCGTGGAACCCGTTGCGTCACTTCACCGGTCAAAGGATCAAAATAGGATAGGTTCTCGACCTCGTCATCAAACAATTCGATACGTACCGCTTCACGATCCGAGTCTGCAGGAAATACATCAATGATTTCTCCGCGCACACGAAAGGTAGCGCGTTGTAGTTCCACGTCGTTACGATTGTATTGCAGCTCGGTTAAACGCCGGAGTATTTCACGCTGACTGATGTGTTCGCCGCGATCCAGGTGCAGAACCATCTTTAAATAAGAATTCGGATCACCTAAACCATAGATCGCCGACACGGTGGCGACGATGATGGTATCCGATCGTTCCATCAATGCCTTGGTGGCGGAGAGACGCATTTGTTCAATATGTTCATTGATGGAGGCGTCTTTTTCGATGAAGGTATCGGTGGAAGGCACATAGGCCTCGGGCTGGTAGTAGTCGTAATAGGAAACGAAGTATTCCACGGAGTTATTCGGGAAAAAGTCCTTCATCTCGCCATAGAGTTGCGCGGCCAAAGTCTTATTGGGGGCCATGATCAGCGCCGGCCTTTGCAGGGTCTGTATCACGTTGGCAATGGTGAAGGTCTTCCCTGAGCCCGTCGCCCCCAAGAGGGTCATCGCGGCCTCGCCCGCCTGCAGACCGGCAAGCAGTTGCTTGATGGCCTCGGGCTGATCCCCCGCGGGTTTAAATAGCGATTGCATGGCGAATTTTTTGCTCAATTTCCTACTCACAAACTTTTGAAATGCGGTATATTACGACCAAACATTATTGAATGAGGAACAACCTTGGAACTCTCGCTCTCCGGGCGTGCCCGCAACTTGAAGCCTTCCCCTACCCTCGCCGTTACCGCCCTTGCCGCCAGCCTTCGGGCCGCTGGGAAAGACATTATCGGACTCGGTGCAGGTGAACCGGATTTTGATACACCCGATCACATCAAGGCCGCAGCGATCAAGGCCATTGAAGAGGGCTTCACAAAATATACGGCTGTGGACGGCACCGCTGAATTAAAGGCTGCCATCATAACCAAATTCGCCCGAGATAATAAGCTTGAATACAAGCCTGATCAGATTATCGTCTCTTGCGGGGGCAAACACAGTTTTTACAATCTGGCCCAGGCCCTGCTCAATCCAGGCGACGAGGTCATTATCCCTGCGCCCTACTGGGTTTCCTATCCGCCCATTGTGGAACTGGCGGAAGGGGTACCTATTATAATAGAAGGCACCATGGCCCAGGGTTTCAAGATTACCCCTGAGCAACTGGAAGCGGCCATAACCGCCAGGACCAAGATGGTGATCATCAATAGCCCCAGCAATCCTACCGGGGCAGTGTATTCCAGGGACGAGCTCAGTGCCCTGGCCGATGTGTTACTGAAACATCCCCAGGTGTTGGTGGTCAGTGACGATATTTACGAGTCCATCGTGTGGGGGGAACCCCAAAACCAGAATATTTTGACGGTATGCCCTGAGTTGTATGAGCGCACCATGATCCTCAATGGCGTTTCCAAGGCCTACTCCATGACCGGTTGGCGTATCGGCTATGCGGCGGGACCGGCCCAGATTATTAAGGGCATGAAGTCTGTTCAGTCGCAGAGCACGTCCAACCCCACGTCTATCTCCCAGGCGGCGTCGACTACGGCCCTGGAGGGTGACCAGTCTTCGGTGAACCACATGTTGCAGGTGTTCAAGAGGCGTCACGAGTTTGTGTTGGAGCGTCTGAACAAGATCAACGGTATTGAATGCCCGGCCGCCTCCGGTGCCTTCTATCTGTTCCCGGATTTCAGCCAGGTCATTGCCCGGCTCGATGGGGTAGAGAACGACATCCAACTGGGTGAATGGCTGCTGGATAAGGCGGAAGTGGCCATGGTTCCTGGCTCTGCCTTTGGGGCAGAAGGCCATATGCGGCTCTCTTTTGCTACCTCGGAAGAGAACCTGAATAAGGCCTTGGATAGACTGGAAAAGGCGCTGGCATAGAGGCTGATTTCGGGCTTGACCAAGTCTATCCGGATCAGTAGTATAGCGGTCCTGAAATTCCCCGATAGCTCAGTCGGTAGAGCAAATGGCTGTTAACCATTGGGTCGCTGGTTCGAATCCGGCTCGGGGAGCCAATTAAATCAAAGGGTTACCAAGTGGTAACCCTTTTTTTATTGCGTCCTCTACTGGCCAACAACGGATCACTTCATCATTCAGGGGCCTCCTTACCAGGCACTTGCGCAATTAGGCCCCCAATCGCCCTTCGAATCTCCGTCGCATTCCAATTCACTTGACCAATGGCCTGATATCGCACCATTCCTTTTTGATCAATTAGAAATGTGGTCGGAAATGCTTGAGCCTTGTAGTGATGGATTGCATTCCCGTATTGGTCAATCAGAGGCTGCAAGGCCATTTGATTCTTTTTCAGAAATTCCCTCACCGCCTTGTGGCTGTCTGCTGCGATCGCGATGATCTGAAAGTTATTCGGATCAAAATCGTGTTGCAGACCTGACAGCTCGGGTAACTCTTTGACACAGGGTGTGCACCAGGTCGCCCAGAAGTGAACCAGATAGACCTTGTTGCGGTAGTTTTCGAGTCGATAGTCCTCATTGCTTAGGGTGCTGAGTTCAACAGCCGGTGCGGGATGCGGATCAACGCGGACGAGCGCAGTGCTTGTGGGCGAATCACTACCGCCATAGACAGACGATAGTGATACAAGCCAAAGGACCAGAGAGAGAGCCGTTTTTACCACGACCAGGTGCCGGTTGCCAGGACACGCTGGTCCAGTACTTGTTGGTAACCGTTGACGTGCTGATGTATTGGTTTTTGATACTTCAGTTCCAGGCTTGCGGGCAAATCCTTGAATCGAAACTGTACACCCGGCGCCAGGAGTATGGACGTTAAGCCTGTGTACGCCGGGTTATCCAGCATGGACATGGTCGGGCGACTGTATTTGCTCTCGTGATCCTTGTCTTTTGTGGTGTGGATCATATTGAGTTCCAGGCCAATATTAATCAAAGGCACAGCTTGATAGCGAGCAATCAAGTCCAATCCGATTTGATCACCAAATTCATAGCCCTTATCTCCTTTGTTACTCAAGTGATAGAAGGCGTTGATTTGCGTTACGACAGGACTAAAGGCATGCATATAGTTAAGTGTAAACAAGCCATCCCAGGAGCCACTACCTGCTTGCATCATGGCGTGGACCATGTCACCAGAGGCGGTGCGTTCATCATTCTTGCCTGTGGGAGTTTTTAGCCCCATACCCAGTGTGAGGCGTTTGGTGGCCATAATCGGTGCGTCGGTGTAGGCGGTGTAAAAACCCATGAGTGAAACATCGCCTAATCCGCTAATTTCGTCCATCTGCATATCCATGCTCATGCCAGCGCTGTTGCGCATTTTCATCTCCATGTTATTGCGTACCACAGGAACGATACCAATCATGGTCCAACGCTCGTTAATGGGCAGTGCACCGATAAACGAAACCTTTTCCATGGTCATTTTGTTGGGCACCGCGTACATCATGCCGGGCATCCAATGACTCTCTATGACCTCTGTGGCCGAGACCTTGTCGTGCCCTTTTCGCAAGGTCTTCATATCACTGTATTCGTATTGAATTGCCAGGCCAAAGTTTTCAGCCAGAGCTACCCCTGAGCTATTCGCCCCCGCCAGGCAACAGGACAAGCCACATTCACCCAGGGCCAAGGCATTACTGCTTGCCACTAAGGCGAAAACTCCCAGCATGGCGGGTTTAAGACTGCGTCTAAAAATCTCGATAGGCATGCATCCCCCCTCGTTATTGTGCATACAAACTGTGATGGGGAGTCTATCGGAGCATGGAATTGCTGAAAATGTGGCATAATGCCGCGCGACAATTTGTCGCAGGCAGGTATTTAAGAGATTCGTTAAAATAGGCCATGTTTCAACATCCACTCGGTATTGCAAGTAACGCAATAAATCTAAAGCGGTTAATCTGGTTGCGGTTTATCATTCTTGCCAGTGAACTGGCCGCAGCCTTTTATGCGATATATGGCCTGCATTTTTCGCTTGCTTTAAAACCCCTTTTCGTTCTTTTTTCGGTGGCGATAGTTATAAACCTATTGACCCTTAAGCGGCTTCAGCAGCCTTGGCCCGTTACAGATAAAGAACTTTTTTTCCATTTTTCCCTGGACGTGCTACTACTAACCGTGCTGCTGTATTTTACGGGAGGGTCTACCAATCCCTTCGCACCGCTTTATCTCATTCCTCTCACCTTAACAGCCGCAACACTTCCCGGCTTTTATACCTGGTGCATGGTGCTCGTTACGGTTTCGTGCTACTCACTGCTCTTTTTTATGTTTGAGCCACTCCCTGATATTCATGGCTCCCATGACCAGGGTTTTCGCTTGCATGTGTTTGGCATGTGGCTGGGCTTCTTGCTTAGCGCAGTACTCATTTCGAGTTTTGGTGTGAGCATGGCGCGCACTGTTAGACGACAGGATAAGAACATTGCTGATCTGCGAGAGAGCCAATTAAAGCAGGAAAAAATCGTAGCCATGGGAACCTTGGCCGCTGGCGCAGCCCATGAACTGGGTAGCCCTCTATCGACGATGGCAATACTACTCAAAGACCATGAGCCCGGCACAGTACTGGAAAAAAACACACTCACAACGCTACAGCAACAAGTTCAACGCTGTCGT
>JAOUPJ010000089.1 GCA_029879945.1 Gammaproteobacteria bacterium | reverse complement strand
TGTGTATTTAGATTAAGTCCAGTCTTAGAGACCGGGGGTTTATGTGAAGACAGGGAAACTTACCCTACTGCTTATCCTTCTATTCTTGATACAGCTACCATCCTTGGCGGCGACTAAGCCCATTTCTCCGGTAATAGTTAGTATTAGCCCAATTGATAAGTCAATGGGCGCCACAGACCTGTATCGAATCAGGATCAGCGCCCTGAGTTCACTCAAAGAGGGTCGTTTTTTGGTTCGATTGACTCTTCCTCAAGGTCTTAGTGTGTTATCAAAAAAGACCACATATATAGTCCCTCCCGACCAGTTCGCTTCCTGGAGCAAGGAAGTGGTTTTGAAGGTGGCGAAGGACTTCCAAGTGGGAGAAATTCTTGTTACTGCGGAAGTTGAGCGCAGTGCTGATGATCGTTTTGGCGCGCAGGATAGTCTGGAAATTAGTAGAGATCTGAGTAGTGTGCGCAAGAACCAACGGGAGCCCTTTAATTTGATTCCTAGAGGGTTGGGAGAAACGAATCTGCGTGAGTACCATGAGAAGTAGTATTTTGAATTGGAAAAAGGGACTTCAAGTCCTCTTTACAGTTGCAATGATGATTTCCATGACTGCTTGTGAAAAATCTGGCTCCAATGAGAAGGAAGAAGATGCTTCCCACCTCTCTTTTTCTATTCAAAGCCTGACAGTTGTAGGGACAGGTAAAAATGTATTGATTAGTCCCAGCCTGTATGATGTGGCAGGTAACCCAAAAAGTTTCCTACCTCCCATGACTTGGGTCAGTTCTAATACAGGTGTGGCGACCGTTTCGAACATTGGACGCATCAAAACCGTCAGCTTGGGCGAGTCTATTATTCGTGTCAGTTACAAGAATATGGCTTCAGAATTTCTGCTCATTGTGAGCAATGAATCGGTACAGATTTCGGGTGGCGTGTCTTATCAGGATAAATTGTATGATGATACCAATGGTATCTATGCTACGGCTTTCAAACCCGTTCGTGGGGGTTTGGTGCAACTGAGAGATCATTCTGAGAATTTAATCGATACGACCTTTACCGATATGAATGGGGATTTTGTTTTTAGTGAATTTATCCCTGATCAATATTATCTCAGAGTGCTGGTGTCCGACTCGGAAAATGTTTTTGAATCGACATCGGTTCGTGATTTATCAGGACATTTGTATTCCTGGCGATCGAATGCGAAAAAATTCAGCGATGGCTTGCATGAATTTAAAATCGAAGGCGAAGTTGCCGGTGCATTTAATATATTTGATGTGATGCATTCTGGAAAACAGTATTTGCAGGGATTTGGAATTAGCAGTTTTCCTCGAGCCACCGTCTATTGGGAGCCGGGTAACAGTGAGATTACAGGTGCATTGAGTTGTATTACCTCTTCGGGTTGTATCTATCCAGAAGGAATCTATCTCAGTGGAAACACCACGGCCAATGAGGAAGGTATCTACAATAATGACGAATGGGATGACGATATTATTCTGCATGAATTTTTCCACTTAAATAATGCGCACCTGTTTCATGCCGATTCCCCCGGTGGTTGCCATAGCTCCAAAGATAACACCTTGGACTTGCAATTGAGTTGGGACGAAGGTCTGGCCAATTTCTTTAGTGTGTCTGTAAAGCACTGGCTGTACGGTAGCGCTCAGCAGTCTGTTGCGGGCGATCTGGAAAAGGTAATTGACCTGGCGTCGAATGGGCCTTCTGTGGTGGACGTGGGCTTAAAGGGCGAGATGGCGAACCAATCGTTTTACCGATATTCCAGTAGTGAATTTGCTATTGCAAACATACTGCACAATATTCGAGAGAACTTTGGCGCAGAACCCATCTATTCTCTGTTCAGGTCCAGTGAGTGGACCCCGGAAACCGTCGAAGGCCACAGCCATGATGGAAGTCTTCTGAGCGAAATGCCGAATAATCTGGAGAAATTTTGGGACAGGATCCAACTTACAAGCAGCTTGACTCGCGAACAGTTACTTCCTTTCTTTGAGGATCGTGATGTACTGTTCAAAGAAGACGATTTCGAGCCCAACGACTACAATGCCCAGGCCAGTGCGGTGCCGCTGCCTGATGCCCAGTTAACCTTGTATAAAAATTTCTGGGATACGGCCATAGACAGCAGGCAGAGTGATGTCGACGTGTTTTTCTTCGAGGCACAAGAAGATAAGACCTATGTGATTGAGACCCACAATCTAAAAAATGGGGCCGATACCGTCTTGCGAGTATACAACGCCGGGTTCACCATGGATTCATCCAATGACGATATAGAAGGGAACAACTATCTTAGAGTCAGTGAAAAGACGGATACCAATTCATGTCCGCCTGCATTTCGATACCATAATGACGCCAGTTCTCTGGCCTCCAAGCTAGAAATCACACCCACAGTCAGCGAGACTCTCTTTGTGGAAGTGACATCGGCGAACAAATACTCAGCCGCTGGCAGATATGGAAGCTACTCCCTGAAAATCACTGAAAAATAGTCATTTTTTTGGTATGCTAATTGCCATTCTCTACCGATAGTGTAAAAACACTGACATCTTCCTCTGTGAATTATTAGGGAACTAGCTTACGGAACACCGCGTCCACACTAAAATGGATTTAAAGCCGATACTTACCCGTCTCAATATCGATTATGCTGCAGTCTATCAGCAGCTTCCTACATTGATGTCCGGCGTGTTTGTGGTGGCGCTTTCTTCTACAGCCGCCAATATGGTGTGGACCTTTGTCCCCGTGGATGAGCGTCCTGTCCCTGCCTCTGTTAGCTCGTCCTCCCTGAGTAGGAGTGGCCCGGTGGAAAACCGTCAACAAAGTGATCTCTCATCCTGGCACTTGTTTGGTCTGGCCGATATGGCCCCTCCCAAGGAGGTGGCGCAGGAGATTCCGGATGAGGCCCCCGATACCTCGTTACGTTTAACACTCAAGGGCGTCTATGCTTCCGATGATCCTAGCCGGGCCTGGGCGATCGTTGCTGGCTCCAGTGGGGATGATGAGATATATCGGGTTGAATCCAGTCTGCCGGGTGGAGCCATCCTCAAAGAGGTGCATCCCGACAAGATTATCCTTTTACGCAATGGACGTTTCGAGACCTTGAGAATGCCCGAAGAGGTGATTGCCGGTGTTAATGAAAGTCTACCCAGCAGACGCGCCTCAGCCACTCAGCAGAATAGCGTCAGTTCAGTGGTCACTCCCGAAGCGGCCAGAGTGTTGAACGAATACAAGCAGAAGCTGGAATCGGATCCCCAATCGGTCATGAGCGCTGTGCGCGCCGAACCCTATCGAGTGGGGGGAGACATAAAGGGTTATCGCGTCTTTCCAGGACGTGACAAGGAGCTTTTAGGTCAGGTTGGCCTCAAGCCGGGCGATGTGGTGACCTCCGTCAACGGCATCGAATTGGACAATCCTCTGAAGGGCCTGGAAATAATGAAGCAATTGAAGGAAGCCAGTCAGGTTTCAGTAGATGTTTTGCGTAATGGGGTGAATCAAACATTTGTGGTGCCCGTTAATTAGCGGATTAGTGCTTGCAACAACATAGGGCTATAATTTGCGATTCGCAGGGAAAATAGGACAAACGGTAGGAATGGATCAAAAATTAAACAAATATGTCAGGGACTTGCTGTTATTTGCCCTTTTGATTAGCTGTTGCGCTACCGCTCACGCAAAAAAAATAACACTCAATCTCAAACAAGCAGACATAAACGCTGTCATTACGACAGTCGCCGAAGCGACCGGCAAGAATTTTATTGTTGACCCGCGAGTTAAGGGTAAGATCACCATCATCTCTTCGCGTCCATTGGATGAAAGCCAGGTCTACCAGGTCTTTCTCACCATCCTGGATGTACACGGTTTTACCGCAGTTCCTTCGGGTAAAGTCATCAAGATACTGCCTGACGCCGACGCCAAGCATGCCGGCATGCCCCTGGAAGGGGAAGGGGAAGAGGTGATTACGCGCATCATTGAAGTCAAGCATGTGCAGGCCTCCCAGCTTGTCCCGATTCTTCGGCCTTTGGTGCCACCCCAGGGCCATCTTGCAGCCCATTCCGGTACAAACATCCTCATCATCGCCGATCGGGCCAGCAATATTGATCGCATCATGGGCATTATTGATCGTATCGACGAGCCCAGTAGCAGTGAAATCGAGGTAGTTAATCTGCAGCACGCCTCCGCCAGCGAAGTGGTGCGGGTGCTAACGGCCTTGGATAAGGGCAATAAAGAAAAAAAGACGGAATCCACAACACTGGTTGCCGATGAGCGCACCAATACCATCTTAATGGGTGGGGACAAATCCGACCGACTACGTCTCAAGACCATTATTGCGCATCTGGACACCCCTTCCGAAACAGTGGGCAATACCCATGTGATTTATTTGCGCTACGCCCAGGCCAAAGAATTGGTAACCGTGCTGACAGGGGTAGGAAATGTACAGGCCAAGGGCGGCAATCGGCCTAAGGCTGCGGCCAGGCAAAATACCGATTTCAATATCCAGGCAGACGAGGCCTCCAACGCCCTGGTCATCACCGCCGCGCCAGACATTTTTAGATCGCTCGAAAATGTGATTCAAAAGCTAGACGTGCGCCGTGCGCAGGTTCTGGTGGAAGCCATTATTGCCGAAGTCTCTGCCAGTAAATCCAGTGAGCTGGGTGTGAACTGGGCAGCGGGCGCGGGATCACTGGATGATATAGGGAGAAATCCTGTTGGAATCAGTAACTTAGGTAATAATAGTCTATCAGGGATTGCGGGTGCCATTGCTGCGGCTGAGAGCGGGAATTTTCCTTCCCTACCAGCGGGTGCCACCTTCGCCCTCGGAAAAATAACCTCGGGTTACAGCTTTGCCGGAATTATCACTGCCTTGGCGGGAGATGGAAATGCCAATGTGCTTTCTACCCCCAATATTGTCACCATGGATAATGAAGAGGCCGAGATCTTTGTGGGTAAAGAGGTCTCTGTTCCCAGCGGCAGTTTTTCCAGTACAGGTAACAATACGGGGATCAGTAATCCCTTCACCACATTTAAAGCCAAGCAGGTGGGCATACGCCTCAAGGTGAAGCCGCAGATCAATGAAGGCGATGCCATCAAATTGGAAATCGATCAGGCGGTGGACGCCATCACTGCAGGAAACGCCGGTGAAGCCAGCTTGGTAACCAGTCAGCGTACCATTAAAACCAGTGTCATGGTTAACGATGGTGAAGTGGTGGTACTCGGGGGTTTGATTACCGATGATCAACAGGAAACCACGCAAAAGATTCCCTTATTAGGTGATATCCCCATCCTGGGTATGTTGTTCCGCTACAAGCGCGAAGTGGAAGACAAAACCAATCTGATGGTCTTTTTGCGCCCTGTCATACTTCGAGACGCTGCCGTGACCGCGTCGGTCTCAGGCAGCAAGTACAATTTCATGCGCGCCAAACAGCTGGATCAACGCAGCTTTTGGGATTTTTTCACTGGAGACGAGCGACCGCTTTTACCCGAATTGGAAGAGTTGCTGAAAGAATACAAAAAGGATGGTGCCTCAAAGCCCGCAGAATCTGAAACCAGCTCAAGCCAGGAGCGGCTTGGAGACGATAAGGCAGGCCAGGCCTTTGCCGGCTCAGACGATTTCTTTGGTCTGGATTTCTAAAGGTTTACCATGAGTTCGCTCGATCCTACGGAATCCGAACCACTCTTCGAAGAAGATGATTTTCCCCTGGAACCGGAGGCTGACCTGGAGGAGGAAACCCGTCATCTGGGTTACGCCTTTGCCAAGCGCCACCAGATCGTGTTGGGAGAAAAAAAAGACAATCATTTACACGTCTTTTGTGGTCCTAAAGTCACTCACCTCATGTTGGCGGAGCTGCGCCGAGCCTTCAAGTTGCCCCTCAAGATCGAACTCCTGGATCAGGCGAAGTTCGACGAAAAGATACAAGAGGCCTATGAACAGGGCTCCAATGAAGCGCGTCAAATGGCGGGCGAGTTGGGAGAAGAGCTGGATTTACAAAGTGTCGCCCAGGAACTGGCAGAACCGGAAGACCTGTTAGAGGCGCAAGACGATGCCCCCATTATTCGTCTCATCAATGCCCTGCTCACCGAGGCCATCAAGGCCGAGGCCTCAGATATCCATATCGAGCCGTACGAAAACCGTCTGGTGGTACGAATGCGCGTGGATGGGGTGTTACAAGAAGTGCTGGAGCAACAAAAGACACTCACGCCCCTGATTGTGTCGCGTATCAAGGTCATGGCTAAACTGGATATTGCGGAAAAGCGCATCCCGCAAGATGGACGTATTTCACTGCGGGTTGCCGGGCGTGCGGTAGACGTGCGCGTGTCTACACTGCCTTCCGGTCACGGCGAACGCGTGGTGATGCGTCTGTTGGATAAACAGGCCGGACGCCTGGATCTGGAACAACTGGGGATGGACCCTGAGTCTTTGGAGGTGATGAAGCACATCATCGCCCGTCCACATGGAATCATACTAGTTACTGGTCCTACCGGTTCGGGTAAAACCACCAGTCTCTACGCGGTACTGGCTCGTCTCAATAATCGTCGACGCAATATCATGACAGTGGAAGACCCCATCGAATACTATATCGATGGAATCGGTCAGACCAACGTAAATCCCAAAGTGGACATGACCTTCGCCCGTGGCCTGCGCGCCATACTACGACAAGATCCGGATGTGGTCATGGTGGGAGAAATACGTGATTTGGAGACGGCCGAAATTGCCGTGCAAGCCAGTTTGACCGGTCACCTGGTACTTTCGACCTTGCATACCAATACCGCCGTGGGCGCGGTAACACGTCTTAGAGACATGGGTGTCGAGCCCTTTCTACTCTCGTCCAGTCTGGTTGGTATCGCGGCGCAACGACTGGTGCGTCTGTTGTGTAAAGAATGCAAAAAGCCCGTACAGGCCAGTCCCACCGACTGTAAATTGCTGGGCGTGAGCGATAAGAATCCGCCAACTATATTCGTACCCACAGGATGTGAAGCCTGTTCCGGTCTGGGTTATAAAAGCCGTACCGGTATCTACGAAGTGATTGAGGTGGATGAAAAGCTCAGTACCATGATTCATGATGGGGACAGCGAACACCACCTGGAATTACATGCCCGTAAGGCCACACCAGGAATACGGGATGACGGCATGCGTCGCGTACTGATGGGCGACACCTCGCTGGAAGAAGTGCTGCGCGTTACCATGGAGCGATAGGACGAACTCATGGGTGCCTTTGCCTACAACGCCATCGATGAAAAAGGAAAAGAGACCAAAGGGGTTTTGGAAGGCGATAACGCCCGACAAGTCCGACAGGTCTTGCGTGACAAAGGCTGGATGCCCCTTTCCGTCGAAGCGGTTAAAGAAAGGGAAGAACGCAAACAACGCTCCTTTTCGTTTGCCCGGGGTGTGGGCGCGGCCGATCTTTCATTGGTTACTCGACAATTGGCCACGCTCATCCGCTCTGGTCTGCCGGTAGAAGAAGCGTTACAAACCGTTTCCCGTCAAAGCGAAAACGCACGCATTGGAAATATGTTAATGGGTGTGCGCTCAAAGGTGCTGGAAGGGCACACCCTGGCCAAAGCACTCAACGACTATCCCCACATCTTTTCCGAACTTTATCGCAGTACCGTCGAAGCCGGTGAGCAGTCCGGTCGCTTGTCGGTGGTCTTTGAAAGACTGGCAGACTACGTGGAAGGTCGTCAAAAGCTCAAAGATAAAATGACCGAGGCCCTGATTTATCCGGCCTTGATCTCACTGGTGGCATTTGGGGTGATCTATCTGCTGATTGCCGTAGTGGTACCGAAGATGGTAGACATGTTTAAAAATACGGGAACAGAGCTACCACTGAATACCCGAATACTTATTGCAGGCTCTGATTTTCTGAGTAACTATGGCGTGTTTTTGATTATCGCCCTATTGGGTTTGGCATTGGCTACATCAATGATCCTGAAGAAAGAAGGGCCTCGGTATCGTTTTCACCTGTTTCTATTACGAGCACCCCTCATCGCCCGCGTAGTGCGTGGTTATAACACGGCACGTTTTGCTCGGACCTTGGCAATTCTGGCCGCCAGTGGTGTTCCCATACTGGAAGCCATGCGTATCGCCGGGCAGGTTCTGGTCAGTCTGCCTATGCGTGAGTCGGTTTACAACGCAAGCAAAAAGGTGAGAGAGGGCACGAATATCAGCGTCGCTCTCATGGCCAGTGGGTATTTTCCGCCGATGACGGTGCATCTTATTGCCAGTGGAGAATCCAGTGGAAAATTGGAAGAAATGCTGGACCGTGCGGCCGATGCTCAAGAGCGCGAGATGGAATCTCTATTATCGAAGTTGATGCGCATGATCGAGCCCTTGATGTTAATTGGAATGGGCTTGATTGTGTTGTTTATCGTAATGTCTATTATGATGCCCATACTGGATATGAATTCAGCGATTGGTTAAGGTGCTACTTACATTCCCCCACTGAACCCGTCCTGCAGCGCTTTCGATTTACCCAGATGGCATTTCCCAGCTTGGCGCCCTCGAAATTGGCACCGTTGATATCGGCCCCATGCAGGTCGGCACCCTGGAGATTGGCACCCCTGAAATCGGCATCCACCAGGTTGGTGTTGATAAGCTTGGCATCTTCCAGGTCGGCCCCTTTGAAGCTGGCCTCTTCCAGATTGGCCTTGTCCAGTCGGGCCCCTTTTAAGTTGGCCTCACTGAAGTTGGCTTTTACGGCGTCTATCTCTTCCAGCCCTGCTTTTGACAAATCGGCCTTAACAAGTTGAGACTTGTTCAGCGAGGCATCGTAAAACGTGGCCGCGATTAGTTCAGCGTTACTGAGATTAGCGCCTTCCAGCTTGGCGCGATCAAAGCGAGCATCCGGAAGTCGAGACTTGCTCAGGTCCGCGCCATTCATTTTGGCAGACACGAATTTCGCTTTTTTACCTTTGACCTTTTTCATCGAGGCGTCGCTCAGATCCGTTTGACCCAGATCCGCACCGTGCAAGGTGACACCCTCTAACACAGACTTAGACAAATCCATATGCGACATGAGGGCGTCTTTCAAGTCTATGTTGGCGAAATTTTCACCGGGTTTTTTGCAGCCGGACCAATTCACTCGTGGTCGGGGTTCATCGGTGCAGGCCGCCAGTGCGGAATTAGAAAAGGCTAGAGTAGCGATGGAAATGACTAAACCGAGATGAACCAGCATGGGTCTTCCGTTGATTGAAGCATGCCTCCATTGTAGCACAGTCGATGGCTAAATCATTGAAAGGCGTACACAGTTGCAATCCTGCCATGTTAATATTCCAGGGAACACACGGATTCTCGCGGAACGCTTTTTGCCTTTTTCCGTCTAATCACGATACAGGACCTATGAGAGATTGGAAGTGCTATGAATACTATAAATACTGAGCAAAAACGAAAAAAACAGAAGGGATTCACCTTGATAGAGATCATGGTGGTGGTTGTGATTTTGGGGCTGCTAGCCTCTTTTATTGTGCCCAAAATAATGGATAAGCCTGATACCGCTCGTGTGACCAAGGCGCGTGTTGATATCAGTGCACTCGAAGGCGCGTTAAACCTGTACAAACTGGACAATTTTACCTTCCCCACCACAGATCAGGGTCTGGAGGCATTGGTTCAAAAACCGGGTGGTTCTCCCGAGCCTCGAAACTGGAACGCAGAGGGTTATATAAAAGCACTCCCCAAAGACCCCTGGGGTAATGACTACCTCTATCTAAACCCAGGTGTACACGGAACCATTGATATCTATTCCCAGGGTGCCGACGGTGCGGAAGGAGGCGATGGGATCAATGCGGATATCGGGAACTGGAATCTCGATGGAGTCTGATCCGGACCATGCGGGGAGAGCGCACAGTCGCGCCGAGCCCTACGGTTTCTAATCATACCTTGACTACAGTCGCTGCGCGTACACAGTCGGGATTCACACTAATAGAACTATTGGTGGTCGTCACCATAATCGGAATTTTGATTGGGTTTGTCTCAATTAATGTGACGATATCGGGTGATGCGAAGCTCAAAAAGGAAGCCAAACGTCTCGCTGCTGTGGTGCAATTGGCCAGTGAAGAGGCCATTCTCAATTCCGCCAATTACGTGGTCAGACTGGCGCGAAGCAAATATGAATTGGCGGTTTTGGATGACAACGGCAAGCACGTCGCCCCCGAAGGGGACGATAAACTGTTTGCGTTGCACGAACTACCGGAAGGCTTACGCCTGAATATGGAAATCAATGGTGAGCCCGTCTCGCTCTCCGCTGAGTTCGATGAAGATTATCAAAATGTCCCCGTCCTCTACCTCCTCGCCAGCGGAGAACTAACACCCTTTATCGCCAATTTTGAAATGGATACCGATAAGGGGGTGACGCGTCAACGGGTCAAGGGTGAGTTTAACGGTCAAGTCCACTATCTGGGAAATGCAGATGGCCAGATTTGAGCGAGGCTTTACGCTGCTGGAAATCATTTTCGCTGTTGCTGTGCTGGGGATTGCAATGGGGGCGCTGATGCAATCCCTGGGTCAAAGTACAAAAAATTCCAGCTACTTTCGAGACAAAACAATCGCTCATTGGGTGGCCAGCAATGTGGTGGTGGAGCAACAATCCAATGGCAAATACCCGGGGATCGGCAAGCTGGAAGGCAAGGAAGACATGGCCGGCCATGAGTGGTACTGGTCAGTGCAAGTCAATGACTCGGGCGTTCCTGATGTGCGTCAGTTGGAAGTGGAAGTGCGACGTGATCGTCAACAGAAGCAGGCCATGGCCTATCTTCTAGCTCTGGTGGGCAAGCCATGAAGACCCATCAGCAGGGCATGACACTCATCGAACTGCTCATCGCCATGGCGATATTCGCAGTCGTTATTACGCTGGCGATGAACAGTCTCAACAATGTGCTCAATACCAAGGCCCACACCGAAGAGCAGGCAGATAGGCTCACTGCCTTGCAACAGACCTTCGTTTTTATGCAACGGGATTTTGAACAAGTGATCAATCGATCGGTGAGAGACGGGTTCGGCGATCACCAGGCGGCCCTGGTGGCCGATCAGTTCGGAAAATATCGGTTTCAATTGACTCGCACCGGATTACTTAACCCGGCTGGTCTACCGCGCAGCAATTTGCAGCGCGTGGCCTATAGACTGGATGAAAAAAAACTCTATCGTATGTACTGGCTTGCGCTGGATCAGGGTGGAGAAGAGGAGCCCGTGGAGCGCATGCTATTTGATGGCGTGGAAAGCATGCAGGTGAGATATCTGGGCGATGACTGGACGGAGGCCTGGCCCCCGCTTACGCTGGGTGGAAACACACCCACGGGCTCGGAGTTACCCAAGGCGGCGGAAGTGGTGATGGAGTTGCAGGGCTTTGGCAAGGTCCGGCGTCTGTTTCGTATCCCCCCAGGCAAAGTGGATGCGGCCCCTGCCCAAGGTGGAAATTGATATGATCAGGCACACGCGGAAACAGCGGCAAGCAGGCGTGGCCCTGATTACTGCGCTATTGGTTACCGCATTGGTGGCCATGGCGGTGGTGTCTTTAGCCTCCCGGCAGTTTGTGGACCTGCGACGCACCAGCAATGTGATGGAAACGGACCAGGCCTATCTCTATGCCCTAGGCATAGAAAGTGTGGCCAAGTCTTTGCTTTCACAATATAAAAGCAAAAGACAAGACAAGTACGACAAGCTCGATGATGAGCAATTATTTCAGGAATATACTTTCC
>JAOUPJ010000354.1 GCA_029879945.1 Gammaproteobacteria bacterium | reverse complement strand
CCAACAGGAACTCCCGGTGAAGCCGCATTGGAACTCTACATAAATGAGCGTACTCCCTATCAGTTTCATTTTGGGGTAGATAATCATCAATCCCCCAGCATCGGAAAAAACAGACTGACGCTAGGGGCCGCCTACCATGGCCTAGGTACAAAGCGTGACAAGATCGGAGTGAATCTCGGGTTTACGGAGGGATATCGCGATGTGTCGTTTAATTATCTGGTTCCCGTTTCAAAATTGGATTCACAGTTAGATTTTTTCTATCAGCGTAGTAATTTTTCTATAGTTGAAGAAGATTTAAAGGACGCAGAAATAGAAAGTGATTTTCAACGTGCCTCAATGAATTTGAATTTTGAAGCTTGGAACGATATTACTCAAGTTGGAACTTTATTTTTCGGCTTAGAAAATACTCAAACTGAAACCAGTATACTTGGTGAGTCCTTGTTTCCGGCAGAGAGCCTGGTAACAACCTCGTTCTCTACCGGAATCGATTGGCGGATCAGAAAAGCCAAGCATAGGCTGTCATTTAGAATTGCTGCAGAACAGGGGCTAAGCCTGGCCGGTGCCACGGTACAAGAAGGTAAAACAGACGGAATCTATAAAAAAGCCAGTACGCAACTTTCGTATATAGCAAGGATTATGGCAGATCACCGGATCGCGTTTAGACTCTACGGACAAGCGGTTGATGATGCCGTCCTCCCAGCGCAAAAATTTGCAGTCGGTGGGATGCAAAGCGTACGCGGTTATCGAAAAAACATGTTTGTTCGAGACAACGGCTTCGCATCGAGTGTGGAACTCTATTTTTCCGTTGCAAGTCGTTTACATTTAGTCCCGTTTTTTGATTACGGCGCGGCGTGGTCCCAGCCTATCAAGGACAATCCATCCGATGTGCAATCAAGGGAAAAGATTTATAGCACTGGTTTGGGTCTAACCTGGTTCAACAAAAAGATTGTCTCCAGCTTGTTTTGGGCACGGCCACTAGTCGACGTACCGATTGAAACACTGAGCAAGGCGCAACAGGAAAGCGGTCAGACCCCGGCCCTGCAGGGAGATGAAGTCTATCTATCCTTTAGTTACCATATATAATCTAGAATTTATTTACGCTGTGCCAAACTTCGTCTCAAATTCGATGCCGACTTCACTCAGCATTTTGGTGGGCAGGTTGCCGCCTACGCACACAATCACATCATCGTTTTGAATCTTTAGTGATTCTCCGCCCAGGTCCAGTTCCACGCTCCCCTGAGAAATCCGTTTCACTTGGCTGCCAAGTAATAGCACCACTTTTCCCTGTTCGGCGAAGGTGTCGATACGTTGTTTGTTTTTTTGTTTAACGCCACTGATGCTGTCCCTGCGATACGAAAGGGAGACTTGCGCATTGCTTTTTTCGGCGATGCTGCAGGCCGCTTCCACCGCGCTGTCACCACCGCCCACCACCAACACGCGACGTCCCTGGTATTGTTCCGGATCATCCAGCTTGTAGACCACCTTCGATAACTCTTCCCCTTCTACGCCCAGTTTTCGGGGAGTGCCCCGTCTGCCCAGGCACAACAGGACTTGATCGGCGGTATATTCTGCCTGGCTACTGGTAAGCTTGAAACAGTTTTCATACTGTTCGATTTTTTCAAGTGTCTCATTTTCCCTGATCTTGAGCTCAGTTTTATGAATACAGTCCATCCAGAAGTTCATTAACTCCTCGCGGCTCACTTCACCGAATCTGAATTGACCAATGAGCGGTAGCTCAGCGTTCTGGGTCATGACCAATTTGCCGCGGGGATAGTGGGCGATGGTACCACCGACACAGTCCTGATCCAGTGTTACGAAATTGAGGCCGTGTTTCTTGGCGCCCAGACTGGCGCTGAGCCCTGCCGGACCCGCGCCGACAATGATCAGGTCCAAGTGTTGGGTACCAGTGCGGCGATTTGCGACGATGGCCTCCAGTGCTTGTCGGCCCTGTTCGATGGCATTACGGATCAGTCCCATCCCGCCCAGTTCACCCGCTATGTAAATTCCGGGAATGCTGGTTTGAAAATGGGTATCCAGTACGGGGATGTCGATACCTCTGTCGCTGGTGCCGAACACAAGTCGGATTGCCTGGGTGGGACAGGCCTTGGCGCAGGCCCCATGGCCCACACAGGAACCCGGTTCCACCAGGGTGGCTTGGCCATTTATTACTTCCAGTACATTTGTCTCGGGGCAGGCTGCCACGCAGGCTCCACTGCCTATGCAAAGATCAAAATTGACCTCTGGATGCAGGCTGACAGGGGGCTGTTTTCTAAGAAGATTTTCTTCCCCTTCCAGATCGAAAAGCTCGTCTCTGCGCGCATTTCTGCGCCGTTCCCAATAGATCCACAACAGCCCCACAGGCGCCAGATAGAGAAACACAAGAAAGTAATCAATCATGGAATTGGTCCAGCTTCGGGGAATTGGGCTACTTGTTTGCAATGGTAATACCTATTACAAGAAAAAGGTATATGACTTGCATTTAATTGGGAATTAATTCCCAACTGATAGTATAATAGTGGATTGCAAAACTCACAGATATTTTATAACCCTTTGTTAAATTAGCAATATTTTAATCATTCTAATCTGAATTTGGAGTAGTCATGCAAATACAGAATGGCGTGTCTGTCGGTCAGGCCCCACAGGTCTCCAACACCGAAAGCCCCGCTTTCGTGGGTCGGCTAATCGCTAGCGACCTGTTTTTTCCGCTGGTTCTGGCGCTGGGAATATTCGCCATCTATTTTGGTGGCAACCTGGTTTGGGATACACGCCGTTACGATGCGACGGACGGTTGGGGCTATTGGGCGGGTATCGTGGGTGGTGTGTTTATACTCATTGCTGTGTTTTACGCCCTGTTCAAGCACATGAGCCGTTTGCGCAGCCTGGGTTTCAATCGCAATATGCTGCGCATACACATCGCGTTTGGAATTCTTGGCCCTCTGATTGTTCTTATCCATTCTGGCCTGCAAGTGAAGTCCTTGAATGGAACGATAGCCCTTTATTCCGTGATTGCGGTATACATCAGCGGGGTGGTAGGACGATATCTGTATTCTAAAGTGCATCGCTACCAGGACAAAACAAAAAAGGAATTTCAGCAGTGGGCAAAACACGCGGATATTCCCAATCGATTCCCTGAGATCTCCGATTCCTATCAATTGATGGTGCGTTCCTTTTTCACCAAGCAGCAGACCCTGTTGGGCTCAATTGGCTCCCTGTTGTCATTTGACGTGCGAGCGATTAATTTTCGCCATCACGCCAAAAACAAAAAGGTGATTACCTCAAAACAAGTCGAGCGCGA
>JAOUPJ010000353.1 GCA_029879945.1 Gammaproteobacteria bacterium | reverse complement strand
TAATCGATAAATCTCTTCCCCTTCATCCTGCATCGCTTTCAGATTGACCATGGTGCCGGGGATGAGATCATCACCGGAATGGGTTTTTCCTTTGATACCGTAAACAACCCAACGTGGTCCCTCCAGAGACAGCACCACATAAGCGACATCCGAGGCAGCGAGCACACTATGGGCACTAAGTTGCGCGATTGAGTCATAGCCCAAAACTATCCCCGCGCCCACTTCATAGGCAGTGGGCACAATCACCGCCTTGGAAAGCTCATAGCCTGCGAGACCCGTGGCCGCGACGGCGGAAACAGCGCTCCCGCCCAGAGTAACGCCTGTAGAAGCTACGGCACCGGTGGTGGCAGTCGCAGCACCCGCTGTGTAGCCGGAGATGGCCATGCCCGTGCCGGCGACGGCGCTTCCGGTTCCCACCACTACGCCTGTCAAACTCCCCACACTGGCTACGCCTACGGTGGCAATGGGGGCACCCACATACTTTATGGTTTGTCCGGCGGCTACGCCTGCGACTGCGGTTGCCCCTGCTGCGGTTTGCCCGCCTATATATGTTGCGCCGGCTGCCGTACTTCCCAGTGTAAATTCACCTGCCGCAATAGTAGTTCCACCCACGATTTTTCCAATCCCCAAGACTCCCGCGATCGCGGCTTCCGCTGTGGGCGCGACGAGTTCATACAGTCCCGCCGCCGAATTCCAGGTGACTCCAACCGCGACTTCGGCCGCAGCAATAGTTTGACCGCCGACCAATAGGACGGGAAAGACGAGTGTGTTCGTTGCGAGATAACCAATGGTGCCGTAGGTAATTTTCGCAGTAGGTTCTACGATGCCGTCCCAAAAAATTCCTTGCAATACCCATCGTAGCGCCTTCAGACTTGCCAGTGTAATCCCTATATCCTGCTTGTTGACCGTGATTTCGTGTTTTGCTTTGGAAAAGGAGTCTGCCACTCTGGCGCTATAGTTTGATGTGGCATCTACGGTGATATCGGTAAAATGACCCGAAGCACCTTCTCGCCACTCATTACTGTCTTCAAATCTCGATTTGAATTTGTCGAAGCTGGCAGCTTGTGCCATTTCGTGTCCTCGCTTGGACAAGGTTTCGGGTAGGGCGACATAGCCTTGTACAAATCGGTTGCCTGCCTTGCTAAACGATGCCCCGCCTGACTCAAAAGATTGGCTCAGATGTTTTCCTGATGAATGGATACTGTTTTGAAGAAGGCTTTTTGATACGTCGGCAGAAGCGGATGAAATCTCTCCTGCGCTAGAGAGCGAGGCTTTAGTCACATCATCGCCTGCTTCCAGGGTTGCCAAGCCCGCCTGCCCTGAAAGCACTAAACTACCTTTGATAATTCGGTATGTCCACTTGGGCGAGTTTGTTGCCAGTGTAATGCCCGAGGCGGCAAAACGATTTGCATCCGCCACGATTTCTTCCGTGGACTTGCGTATACCCTGGGAGATGGAAATTGATTTTCGAACCCCCTTGGGCGCGAGTGCCATGGCCTCCTTGGCGTGTTGTACAGAAAGCTGAAAAGATTGTCTGGCCCTCAAACCGGCCAGCTCGGATGCAAATTCCAATGTACTTGGCCCTGCTGGAATCAATTTTATACTGGTTCCTGGAACCTCAAATGCTCCGTTGTTGTAAAGTGAACTGTGTCCCTCGGTGATCAGTTGTTTGCTGTTTTTAAGGGGATCATCCTTGTTGTTTCCACTGGAACTACAGCTGAGCAGAAAAAGAAAAAAAACAGTTGTCAGTGTGATTCTCATTTTTTACCCAACTCCCGCATATCCTCAGTTGACCGTTCCAGGACCTGTTCTATCACCTTGGGGTCATCGCTCACAACCTCCACGTCTACCCCTTTTTGTTGCCGAAGTTTTTCCAGATCGACGATGCTTCCGACTGGTAATGCATCGACGGGTAACTGATTTCCTTCATCATCCAGGGAGACTTGCCCCTTGGCGGATGCAATGACCAGACGCGGGCCATCCCAGGCCAAAAAGAAAATAGTATTGGTAGTCGCCAAGAGTGCCTGCGTCGGCAAGGCCGTCAAGGCGTTGTAGCCAAGCACCACGCCACTGCTTAGCTGATTGAGCACCACTTTGGAGGTGCCACTGAGTAAGTCATAACTCATTTGCGCGGCGTATTTAACGGTCTCAGTGGTGGTGTCGACCACCGTATGCGTCGTACCGACCACGGGTGAGGCCGCTGTGACAGCGACTTGATTTATCGCACCCACCGTACCACCTGCCACTGCTGTCACCGGTGCTGCCGGGGCGGAAACAATGGCAAGACTGGTAAGCAGTCCGCCTTCCACGGTTGGCGATACAATTTTATAGCCGATGGTGGTGGTGTAGTAGAGGCTCAAGCCGAGTGACTCCACCGTGCGGCCAGTAACAATGAAGACCTTCGCCGTGGGCAGGAAGATGTATTCATTTGCCATACGCGCCGTGCCCGTTGCCCCTTGCACAGTGGATCGCCCGGTGGGTGAAAGTAAGCCGGTATAGATTGCTTTGCCGTAGCCCTTCAATATATCAAATAGGCCAGTCAGCGTATTACTGCGTTTTCCTGAATCTTCGTAGGATTGATTGAATTCGTCACGCGCTTCTTGAAAAGCTCTGGACCAGTCCCCGCGGATATTGGGCGTTATGCTTTCGTTGAATTCATCCGTCAGCTCATTCATATTGCTAAAATCCTGGCTAAGTGTTTTGAAATAATTCCCAGGAATATTGACGAGTTCTTCGCGATCATTTTCGGTGCGCTGATCAAGATGTGCATAGCCGAGCCAAAAGCGCTCAGCCCCTTTTACAAGGGTGCCTTTCGTGAAGGCGATTTCAGCTGCTACCAGCTTGGTGGTGCCGTTAACAATTATTTTTGTGTTGTCTGTTCCGCTGACAAACGTGTGCTGGGTAGTGGATACACCTTTATAGAGACCTTTCTTGAGAGCTGATCCATAATCTACCGTGTTGTTCGCAACATCGGTGCGCAATTCCTTCAGCACGTCGGCGGAGGAAACGATGCTTTTTTGTTTTGCATACTCCAAGGCCTCTTCGGTGGAGGAAACCACGAACCATCCTTCATTATAGAGAGTTTTATGGCCTTTTATATTAGCCATGGTGAGGGGGATTACTTCCTCGACCGGTTTGGCCTTTTCGTTCGTTGTGCTACAGCCGGAAGCGATAAGTACACATAAAAGTGTAAAACAGCCAAGTGAAATCTTCAGTGTGTGCTGGAATAGCGTATTCAATGGGCCCTCTTAAATTTATTTGAAATATCTTGTTGGGCAAACCCGAGTAACGTTGTCGTAAATACCGTTGATTTGGAATACATGCGTACGTATCGGT
>JAOUPJ010000352.1 GCA_029879945.1 Gammaproteobacteria bacterium | reverse complement strand
TGTATACCGGGAGTAAAGTCGGTCTTAACCACCTTACCCCATTCGAACATAATCGCATGCTGTCGCTGATCGATCTTAAACATAGACATGCTCAATACGAGCAAAATCAACAGTAACGGAGCAATCACCACTGGTCTCATGATGCTATTCATTATCTTATCCCCCTACTGCTCTGACTATCACGGCCTGGACGCGAGCCGTTACTCTGAGTATTTACACTCGGAGCCTGCAGACTATTCATATCTGTACTATTTGTACTCGAGCCGCCTTGCTGCTGTTTTACAATCTGATCCAGAGGCAGATACATCATGTTATTGCCACCTTTTACGTCAACAACAATCTTTTTACTCTTGGAGTAAATTTCTTCCATGGTCTCCAGATAGAGACGTTCACGAGTCACACGCGGTGCCTTATTGTATTCTCTTAATACCTGATTGAAACGGGTGGCATCACCCTCTGCTTCAGCCATTACCCTAGCCTTGTAGGCCTCGGCTTCCTGTACCAAACGCGCAGCATTACCACGAGCTCGCGGCACCACATCATTGGAATAGGCCAGGGCCTCATTCTTCATGCGCGAAGCATCTTCACGTGCGTTGTTAACATCGGCAAAGGCCTCTTTAACCTGAGTGGGCTCACGTGCGTGTTGCATGTTTACGCTGGTGATCTCCAGGCCGGTTTGATAACTGTCGAGAATCTCCTGCAACAAGCTATCAATCAAAGCAACCACTGCGGTACGTCCTTCGGTGGTAACAGTATCCCAGCTACTCTTTCCGACCACTTCACGCACGGCACTCTCCGTTGCGTGACGCAAGGTCAACTCAGGGCTACGTACGTTGAACAGATAGTCTTGCGGGTCTTTAATGCGATATTGGATAGAAAACTGAATATCAACGATATTTTCATCCTTGGTCAGCATAATGGCCTCAGCCGGCTGATCACCAATGATCTCGTCGAAGATGTTTTCCACATCAACCGTTTCGACTTTTTGGATAAAGGTAGGCACCCAATGCAAGCCAGGATCCACAGTTTCGTGATAGGCACCC
Source organism: Gammaproteobacteria bacterium (assembly GCA_029879945.1). Classification (GTDB taxonomy): domain Bacteria; phylum Pseudomonadota; class Gammaproteobacteria; order S012-40; family S012-40; genus JAOUPJ01. The sequence goes on along the minus strand of JAOUPJ010000352.1, from coordinate 2,303 downwards.
AGCTGTATCACCACACCCTGTTTACCGGCATCAATGGTGTAGATACCCGACAAGGCCCAGATAACCAGGGCTCCAAGTAAGGCCATCGACAAAATGCCTTTTGGTGGAGCAGAATCACTATTGCCGCCGCCCTTGGCACCACCAAACAAGCCTCCCAGCTTGTCCTGAAGTTTTTTAATTACCTCATCAAGGTCTGGAGGGCCTTGCTCATTGCCACCGCGTCCACCCCAAGGGTCTTTATCGCGAGAACCGCCTGGTTCATTCCACGTCATCGGAAACTCCGTACTTTTATCTTGCTAAAATTCACAATGCCACAAGTTTAGGGGGCTAGCCCTGCTCCTGCAAGCGCGGTTTGTTCGGCATCAAGAGGAATAACAAAGCGTTGGATGGAAAACTCTCGTTCCAAACGCTGCCACTCATCCTCATCAATTTGAATATGTATATGGGTATGACCGGTCTCAGTTACAAGCTCATCTTTGATCACACCCATGGAAAATAGTCGTGCACGTACCCGACCCTCAGAAGGAGGCAGGTCTAAATCCAGCCATTTGATACCGTCCGACAAGCGTTCGCCGATAATTTCCTGTAACTGTTCTATCCCATCACCACTGTATGCAGATAACCATATGCTATGAGCAATATCATCAGCATCGCGCTCGATACGCACCTGGGCACCGTCCAGAGTGTCGATCTTGTTAAACACCAGGATCTGCGGGATCTCGTGTGCCTCGATCTCCTTCAGGACAGCGTTGACTTCGGCGATCTTTTCATCACGACGAGGATCTGCGGCATCGATCACATGCAACAGTAGATCCGCCTCACGAGTTTCCTGCAAGGTAGAACGGAAAGATTCCACCAGATCATGTGGCAAATCGCGGATAAACCCTACGGTGTCAACCAATATCGCGGCCTGACCGGCACCCAGCTCAACTTTACGCAGAGTGGGGTCCAGGGTGGCAAACAATTGATCGGCGACATACACCTCTGCCAGAGTCAGGCGATTAAAGAGTGTAGATTTTCCCGCGTTGGTATAACCCACCAGCGACACCGTGGCGATCTCGGAACGACGCCGTGAACGGCGCCCCTGTTCTCGTTGACGACGCACCTTCTCCAAACGCTTGTTTAACTGTTTGATGCGATCACCAATCAATCGACGGTCGGTTTCCAGTTGGGTTTCACCCGGACCACGCAGACCGATACCACCCTTTTGCCTCTCCAGGTGGGTCCAGCCACGTATCAAACGGGTAGAAAGATGCCGTAACTGGGCCAGTTCTACCTGCAATTTACCTTCATGGGAGCGCGCCCTTTGGGCGAAGATATCCAGAATCAGCCCGGTACGATCGAGTACACGGCACTGCAACAACCTTTCCAGGTTTCGCTCCTGGCCAGGGGAAAGGCTGTGATTGAACAAGACAAGCTCACCCTGATGGGCCTGCAGAGCTTGCTGAATCTCGTCGGCTTTACCGGTGCCTACAAATAATTTGGGATCCGGGCGTTGACGTTTACCCGTAACAATGGCGACGACTTCCGCACCGGTGGACTCTACCAGCTCGCGAAATTCATCAACAGATGATGGATCGTGGTCGTGAAAGTCTACATGCACCAACACGGCACGTTCCCCACCTTGAGGACGTTCAAACAACGCTCGTACTCCTAGAGACGCAGAGAATGGTTGAAAAAGGCTTACATGTTCCCAGGGGAACGGACTCCTTCCTCAGGAAACGCGGGAAGCTTCACATTACGGGCTGGTACTACGGTAGAGATCGCATGCTTATATACCATCTGACTAACGGTGTTTTTCAGCAATACGACAAACTGATCGAAAGATTCGATTTGACCCTGCAACTTGATGCCGTTTACCAAAAATATGGAAACCGGTACCTTTTCCTTTCTCAGGGCATTCAAAAAGGGATCTTGTAAGGCTTGACCCTTGGTCATTTTAATTCTCCTTCTTATTATGTCTGTTTTATGCTCTTATAAAACATTGACACCAACAACGCTAAAATAAAAAATTAAACCCTAACTGTCCATGTCGCAAGTGCGATTATAACACATTGTCTACAATTCATAGCATTTCCCACGCCCTTATCTGATGAATTGCCTGTTCTATCAAATTCGCAGCCAGACTATCCAGCCAAATCACCTCTTTTTCTGACCGGAGCCAGGTGTACTGCCGTTTGGCCAATTGCCGAGTCGCGATGATGGCCTTCTCCGCCATCGTTCGCTCGTCGTACTCTCCCTGCAAATATAACCAGGCCTGCCGATAACCGACTGCGCGTATGGAGGGAAGTTCCAAAGAAAGG
>JAOUPJ010000088.1 GCA_029879945.1 Gammaproteobacteria bacterium | reverse complement strand
CAGGTATATTGCCCGGTCCCCAGGTTTGTATGCCATCGTTATTTCTGCGTCGCATGCCCCAAACGGGGAAAACAGTTTCCAAATCAGTTAGAAAGCGAGAGGCCAAAGTCATGCCAAAGTTTAGAATAGCCCCTTCCATCCTGTCTGCCGATTTCGCCCGGCTGGGGGAAGAAGTGGATAATGTATTAGCCGCTGGCGCAGACATCGTTCATTTTGATGTGATGGATAACCACTACGTTCCCAATCTCACGATTGGTCCGCTGGTGTGTGAGGCGCTGCGCAAACACGGCGTTAAGGCGGAGATTGATGTGCATCTCATGGTGAAACCGGTAGACCGTATCATTCCCGATTTCGCCAAGGCCGGTGCCAGCTATATCACCTTCCATCCAGAGGCCTCAGAACACATCGATCGTACCCTGGGTCTGATCCGGGATTGCGGTTGTAAGTCCGGACTGGTCTTCAACCCTGCGACCCCCTTGAGTTATCTGGACTATGTCATGGATAAGGTGGACATGATTCTGCTGATGTCTGTTAACCCCGGCTTTGGTGGGCAAAGTTTCATCCGCAGTTCGCTGGACAAGTTACGCGAGGCGCGCAGCATGATAGATGAGTCTGGTTATGACATCGCTCTGGAAATTGACGGCGGTGTGAAGGTAGATAATATCCGTGAAATCGCAGAAGCCGGTGCCGATACCTTTGTCGCCGGTTCAGCCATTTTCAATACCCCGGACTACAAAGCAACCATTGATGCCATGCGTGCCCAGTTGGCAGAGGCAAACCTAGGTTAAGCCACCGTCGGCTCAGTGATGACACCGATTGGGGTAATGCGCAATAATCGTGGGTTAAATCGCAAAGCCATGAAGGCGTTTGTCTTCATGGCTTTTTTAATCCTGCTGACGGCCTGCGCCCTGAACCCGGCGGACAAGCCGAATCCTCTCTACTGGCCGCCGCCGCCTGCTGAACCCTACATTGTTCATGAAGCCACACTACGTGCAGAGGCCGATATCCGCAAGGTGACCTTGGAAGACAAGCTCCGTGATTTTTCCAGCACCATCTCTGCGGCCGATCAGGCCAATGTATTCACTAAGCCCTACGATGTGGTGGCAAAGAAGGGCTTGGTGGTGGTCAGTGACACCCTGGCAGGACATGTCCTGGTGTTTGATACCCAGCGTGGAAAGGTCTATCGAATTGGATGGCGACTGGAAGGCAAGCTTCGCTCACCCCTGGGTGTTGCCCTGGACGGTGAACTAAACATCTACGTAGCAGATGGCGGGCGTAACCAGGTTCTGGTCTATGACCGCTTGGGTCTGTTTCTACGCGCCATCGGTGAGCAGCAGAAACTGGCGCGTTTAAGTGATGTGGCGGTCACAGAGGACGGGCGCAGCGTGTATCTCCTGGATAGAGGGGGCGTTGAGTCGGACTGGCATCGTGTATTGCTTTATAACTCAGAGGGATCTTTTCAGCGGGTTATTGGAAAACGAGGCAGCGGTGATGGGGAATTCAATCATCCCGTTTCCATGGCGGTGAATAGCGAGGGCGATCTCTATGTGTTGGACTCAGGAAATTTTCGTGTCCAGCAATTTGAACCGAATGGCCAATATCTAAAGTCCTGGGGGCGGCCCGGACGCTTGATGGGAGACTTCGCCAGACCACGAGCAATGGCCATAGACCGGCAAAACAATGTGTATGTTACAGACGGGGCCTTCCAGAACTTTCAGATCTTCAACTCACAAGGTCAACTGCTGCTACCCGTTGGGGTGGGCGGCATGGCCCATCGACCAGGCGTATTTGCTTTGCCTGCTGGAATATCGGTGGAAGATACCGACCGGATCTTTGTAGTGGATCAGATACAAAGAAAAATCGATGTCTTTCGATTGCTAAACCCTGACGAGCGTCAAAATATCGTCAATTTTAGGGCTGAGTAGTTGAGAGGCAAGCCAAAATAACGGCTCGGCCACTTGCGTTAAACGACGCTGTCGTCTACAGTAGGGCCTTTCATTTTTCAAACGCTTCTGGTCAGTTAGCGGCCAAACTTGGTTTGAACAATAAGAGTTTGCATCTGGTGTTCGAAGTGTGTCTGGGAAAACAAATATCGTACACCAGATCCTAGCCCCGGATCGTATTCGAGGGACAGCGAGGAATTGCCTTTAAGGGGGGGAAATGAAAGGAAACCGATTCGGAAAGCAATCAATGATCGGGTTGGTGGTCCTCTTTGCAGTTGTACTACCGTGGACGCAGGCCAATGCAGGGATCGCAGAATCTGTACATAATTTAGGTGTCACTGGCGTTGGTCCCAGCGCGAATGGTGGTACTCGAAACCAATTTTCTGGAACCGCAGAAATCTGCGTGTTCTGTCATACCCCTCATGGTGGTGACTCGTCCGCTGCCGTCCCCTTGTGGAACAGGAACTTAAACAACGGCAGCTACAACACCTACGATCAATTGGGGACCAGTACCTTTGATGCCCAGATGGCACCAGTAGGGTCGGTTTCTATAGGATGTCTGTCTTGTCATGATGGCACCATGGCCATCGATAATATGATCAACGAGCCCGGCTCTGGCGCCGATAACTCTGGTTTTTCTGCTGGTCTGTGGAGTGGTTCCGATGTGATGGGTCCTTCTGATGGAAGGCTGGCGACCGGTATTGTCCAGAATCTGGGAACAGACCTCACTAACGATCATCCCATCGGGATGCAGTACGCGGGTGGCGGCGTGTCAGCCTCTAAGCCTATCATTCCTCAGGGTGAAACGAATGATCCGGATTTTGCCCCGGTCAACTTCATGGTGAGAAATGGGCGTTACTTGTGGTGGGTCGACAAAGACTGGCGTATCGGTGGCGACGGTGTTCGTACTAAAACTGATGTCTATCTCTACACGCGTGAAGCGGGTGAGGGGTATGGGGCTCAAACTGAGCAAGAACCGTTTGTGGAATGCGCCAGTTGCCATGATCCTCACACTACTGAAAATCCTACCTTTCTACGGATAAGCAACACAGATACCCCTAGCGGTCTCTGTCTTACTTGTCATGTTAAGTAGTTAGAACGCGGAACAATCTGATGACGTTATCTAGATCGGGAAACAAGATGATCACAATGGCTGCGCTGTTGTGCTTGTCCATGGGTCTCGCAAATGCGGAACCCAGTTCTCCATCCCATGCAGTGCACGGAACGGGCTCCGGTGATGTGTTCGCCACGGTGGGCACAGAAAAAATCAGTATGCGCGAATTTGAAGCCGCCTATCAGGCCGGAATCCGAAAACGCTTCTATCACGGGAAAATTCCGGAAGATCAGCTCGCTGCGTTTCGACGCGAGATCTCTCAGACGATCATAGATCGTACCCTGTTACTGCAGGAGGCTCGTAAGAGAGGGATTCAGGCAGATGAGAAATTTGTCCTGTCAGAGTTGAAAAACTATGAGGCCCGCTACTCCAAAATGAAGGGGTGGGGTGAGCACAAAGAACAGATCCTATTAGGCCTCAAGTCTGCGCTAGAAGAGCAAAGCGTACTTGATTTGTTCGAAGCGCAGATCAAGTCCCCCAAGAATCTTAGCGATAGCCAGGTCAAAGAATTCTATCGTGAGAATCCCCAGTTATTTACCACGCCTGAACAAATACGGGTATCGCTCATATTACTAAAAGTGGATCCTGCCTCTTCCCCAGAGGTTTGGCAGGCTGCACAGGATGAGGCGAAAGACATTAAGTCCCGCTTGGATAATGGGGCGGAGTTTTCGCAGCTTGCGCGTATCCATTCTGGTGACCCTTCTGCTTCAAATGGTGGCGATATGGGATTTGTCCACAGCGGGATGTTGTCTCCCAGCGCTCAACGAGTTGTGGATGATTTGAAAGCCGGCGAGGTCTCAGTGCCTGTCTCCATGCTGAGAGGGGTTGCAATTTTTCGCCTTGAAGAAAAAAGAGAAAAAAGACTAAATGAGTTTGCCGCAGTGTCGGAGCGAGCCAAAAGATTACTAGAGAGAAAGGTGTCTGAGCAGGCATGGGTCGATCTAAAGTCAGAATTGCGCAGCAGAGTGAAAGTATCCATCAATTCTGCTGCCCTATAGTGGTTCTGCAATCTGTTTCTATAAGGGAGGGGTGCATTCTAGGATTTCCGCACTAGAAGGCACTTTAAAGAGAGATAAAAAATGCAGGCTGCTGTCCTGTGAGAAAATGGAGTTAGCGTGAAGTTAAGCGCCCACATAGGGAGGAAGCCAGGTCTGTCAAAACCGCAGCTGAAACAGAGTGGTTTGCGCTGTTATGCTGGACTTGGGGCAGTATTGCTTGGGTTTCTTGTATCTGGGCAAGCATTGGCAATCGTGAATGGAAATCTCTCTTACGTCTACAACTTCAACCAGGCAGATGGTGGGGCGGAGTCCGAATCTGCAAATTGGCTGGGTTCTGTGGGCTTGAACACCTTTTTGTGGAAGCCTTGGTTTGCCACATTTAGTGGCAGTGGCACCGTCAGTACGCTAGCGACTGAAACCCAATCTACCTCCACAGATGCTGAGTTTGTTTCCGGGCATGCCAATCTGGGTCTTTTTCCCAAAAGCCGATTTCCGTTTACCTATTCCTATTCTGCAAGAAAAGACCATATAGACGTATTCGATGCTGCGGACGATAAAATCTCAGGAGTAGGTGGCAATTTCCGTACAGAAGATCAGCGAGCCCAGCAAAGTTTCCTGTTTGGTGGAAATCGATTTGATATGTTTCATCGGGAACTGGTTAGAGGAAACAATATCTACGGTACGATGACCGACAATACCATCGGTGGTAGTCTGAAAACCCGATTGCCCAATCATAATTTCTATCTAGACGCATCTGAGACAGAACAAAAGCAGAGCCTGATTGAAAAGAAATCCGTCAATGAACTGATCAACGGGACTTATACCTATACCCCAAATAGTGAGTTTTATATCAAGGCGCTTGGAAATAAGACCAAGGTTAACAATGATACACCACTTGGCAATGGAAGTTTTCGCAGTAATAGCTCCACCGATGTTAACCAGGCAGCGGGTGTTTTCTACTGGAGACCTGAATACAAGCGTTTTTCAATGAATGGAGGGGCCCGCTTCAATAAGCGTAACTCCTCTCTGCTCGACGAAGGTCAGATCAACACCCAGCGTAGTGTCGCCATGAATGGTGCTTTGAACTACCGCTTTAGCCGCAAGGTAAAGTCTACCGTAGCCGGGAACTGGTCCGATTTGAAATCAACTACCCAGGATATTGGTAATATGGGTGGGCAGGCAGGAGTCAACTACTATTCTGATCGCCTGTTGCTGGGCCGCAGTTTCCCCATGCTGGATGGAGTCTCCTATTTTTGGAATTGGGATGTGACGGGTCGTGGTGAGCTTCAGCGCTTTGAGACCACCCTGGAAGCCCAAGAACGAACTCTAGGTGCTGGTGTAGGCCACAACGCCTCCAGATCTTGGAATACCGGAAACCGCTCCAATCTACGTGTCAATCTAGCGCAGAATGTCCGTGCCAATCTGATCAGTCAGTTTGAAGACGAGCTTGGGAGTAGAAAAGGAGACGAGGCCGATGGAATCCCCGCTTTTGCAAAGGACTTCGTTTCTGAAGGCGTGCGAAATGACGAGTCTGTGCTGCTGAACAACTCGGCCACCCTAGCCTGGACAGAGGATCAGCGCAAGGGGCAGTTTTATATCCAGATGACCAGCTACGATAGCCGCAGTCTGACCGATGATTTTGACTCGCAAATTATTAATTTTCAGCTGTCTAAATCTTCGCCAATCAGTAGGATGAGCAGTTGGGGCGGGCATGTTTCGGCCCAGGCGACCCGGCGCCATACTGCAGAAACCTCGGATGACAACTTTTTAAAGACAGCTTCTGGCACCTTAAACTACAAACATCAGCGTTTGTTTGGTATATATAAGCTCAGATTTAGAATGCGAGCCCGGCTAGACTACGCAAGCTTGTCGAATCGGGGCGGGGGGGATCGTCAGCAGCGCGAGCTTGATCTTCGCACTAGTTATCAAGTGGGATTATTGGGTACCTCGTTTAGTGCCAGGAAGATCTGGAATGATTCGGGGCTGGGTGCGCTCAACGCCGTTTTTAGCGTAACTCGCAGTTTTTAAAGGGAGTCTGATGGATTTCGGTCCATCGGAGCGTCATTTGGCGCAGAGAGGATTAGTATTTTAGTTCAATAAAAAATGGAGAAAGTTGTCATGAAAGCCTTAACGGAGCACTCGTCTGTGTGGAAGATGGCCCTATTTGGGCTGTTGGTCTGGGTAGGTGTGTTGTCGGCACCTCAGCAGGCTCAGGCGGAATATGCTGATGTTGTAATAAACAATTACGCCGATGCGGCGGGCATGCGTCCGGTCGTTTTCCCTCATTGGTATCATCGAATTCGTTTTCGTTGCAAAGTTTGTCACGCCGATCTGGGATTTAAGTTCAAAGCGGGTGGAAACAAGATCACTATGGCCAAGATCATAGATGGTAAGTTTTGTGGCGCCTGTCACAACGGTGAAATTTCGTGGTCTGTTGAAAACTGCGGTATGTGTCACTCGGGAATTCCTGGTACACCAACTCATATCAGTGGTAGCACGGTTCAACGTCTGGTTGCACCTGCCTATAAAGAGCTAGATAAAAAGGCCCAGTAAATTAGTAAGGAAATTTCGCCATGAGTAAGTCTATATTTAAATTGACTGCGATCGCTGTGAGCTTGGTCGCATTCGTATTGCCTACAGCTGCTCTGTCTGCAAGCAAGCCAGTAACTTCTGCAGAAGTGACAGGTTCCATGCCAGACAAGCTTAGTGTTTCAAATGCCAACGTCTTTAATCGTCTGCTGAAGAAGGTCAATGATCCCAATGCAGCACCTGATAAAGACGGGATTCACGATACTGCCAATGAAGGTACACATGCCCTGCAAGCGCCTAAAGTTGCCTATGAGGGTCTGCCTACAACTGAATTCGGCAATCATATCGACTGGGTTCAAGCATTGAATTCAGGAAAACTGGATCCTCGCTACGACCGTGAAGATCCAGAAGTTGAGCCTTTTGTAATGGATCTTGACATTGTTCGACCAGTAAAGGCCTCTGTGCCTGACGTGGTTTTTCCTCATAAGCCACATACTCAGTGGTTGCACTGTTCAAACTGTCATCCAAAGATCTTTATCCCACAACGTAATACCAACCAGATCAATATGTCTGCGATCTTGCTGGGTAAGAAGTGCGGGGTATGCCATGGGAAGGTTGCATTTCCACCTACAACCAAGTCTTGTAAGAAATGCCACTCCAAACCAAAAGATGCTGATTGGACACCACCACTCAGTAACGCGACGGTTAAAAATCCCTGGCGTTAATTGTCGGGATTTGACCTGAATGATAAATAGAGCACATCCAAGAAGTTGGGTGTGCTCTGTTTGGATTTAAAAAATGTGCTTTTTATATGTGAATGATGGGGCGGAGGAAACTCCGATAGAGGGTAAGCGGCGAAATGCGCAATTATAACTACATTATTGTTGCTCTGATGACAGGCCTGTTAGGTGCCTGCGCTACTGCGTCTGATAAACCCAATCAATCCGAAGATGTAAAACAGCTTGCAGCGCCATCTAAAGCCGAGCAGATAGAACAGAAAGAGATTGCAGAGGAAGAAGAAGATCTACAGTTGCTTGCTGGGCTGGGCACAGGGCTAGGTAACATTCAAAAACAGGATCTGGCACCCTCAGAAGTGGATGCTAATGGAAGCAAATCCGCAATTCCTGAGACACTTCAGATTCCCAATGATCCGAACACGTTCCTCGTAACCGTGGACATCAAGAACGAAAGACACCCCAGCTACGGTGTAGGTGATAAACGGGGTTTTTATATAAATGGCACACCCGGCGATACGGTATATATGAATCGCGGTGAGGCCTATATTTTTCAGGTTCGTACCGGTGTACAGCACGATTTTTATCTAAGCACTAAAGGCGTCGGTCAAGGTGGGGCAGTCTACTTGAATGGTGTAAAAGGCCATTTTACCTACCGCGGGGATGTCACACTTAAAACGGACGCTTCGACACCCTCCACACTTTATTATCAATGTCGAAATCACAAGTCCATGGGCGGAAAGATTCGTGTAGTGGAGCCCGGAACAGATATCGCGGCACTGAAACAAAAGGAACAAAAACTTCCAGCCCCGACACTGGTTAAAGCCTCTATCCCGAAGAAGGAGGCAAAAATTGATTCGCAAAAAGCCAAGCAGAAGCTCGCCTACGCGGAAATGCTGGTAAAAATTAAATCAAAAAGCCTATCGGATGCCGCTGTTAGTAAATATAACTCCCAATTGGCGGAAGCGAGACAGGCCCTGACCGATGGGAACAACGAAGAATCGTTTGAAATTTCTGCTGCCATATCAGAAAAACTCAGTTCACATATCTCAAAAGCTGGCCCATCCAAGGAAGAGCTGGAGGAACAGCGACTGGAATATGTCGAGGTCCTGGAAGGGGTAAAGAGTATACAGGCGTCCCATGCCACGGCAATGAAAAGTGCTGAAAAATCGGGAGGCAAGATTAAAGCCCAAGACTATGACAAATCAAAAGTCGAGAAGCTTTTAAGCATTGCCGAAGATCAAGCCTCTGATCAGGAATATAAGAGTGCGATCAAGGCCCTTAGAAAGGTGGAGCGTGAAGTCACTTCTGCCCTGAATAGCATGTTGTCTGAACAGACTATCGTATATGAATTAAAGTTTGATACGCCAGAAGATGAGTACAAACATGAAGTAGGGCGATACAAGGGATATGATGAGTTGGTGCCAGTGGCTATCGAAATGAGAAAACCGAGTTCTGGTGCACTCCAGTTGATGGAGCAATTTAAAAAGAAAGCAGATTTTTTTGCAGAAAAAGCGGAGGAGTCCGCAAAAGCCGGTCGTTACGCAGAGGCAATCGTAATAGTGCGTGATGCGACTTTAGAGATTAGAAGAGGGTTAATGGCATTAGGAGTAACGATGTGAGTATCGGCTACAGTAAATCCACCAATTGGTACTCGGCTAAAAGTAATTGGAAGCTGGTCGCACTTTTGATATTTCTACTTGTTTGTACGAGTGCGACAGTTAGCTCAGCCCCTTTGACAAAGAAGGGCGTTTATGAAGAATCAACTGGTCATTTTCAGTTGCAGGGCGATGTAGTTCCAATAGAAGAAGACGGAATTCATGACCCCAACAATGAGGCCGTTAAAATACTGCAACCCCCTGCGGAGTCTATGCTCAATTTTCCCCGCGATGATAGAGGGGTCATAAACTGGGTTGAAACACTAGACTCAGGAATGATAAATCCTCGCACTGGCTTGACTGGGGAAGAAAAAATGCATGCAGTGGATTTTGATGTAATATTCAGAAATACAGCGTCTATGCCTTATGTGCGCTTTCCCCATCGCCCACATACAATCTGGCTGACGTGTAAAAACTGTCATCCAAAAATTTTCATTCCACAAAGAGGGAGTAATCCCGTCACGATGGCCGCAATCATGGCCGGTGAATACTGTGGAGTATGTCATGGAAAGGTCGCGTTTCCTCCTTATGAGTGCAAAAGATGTCACAGAGAACCAAGAGAAAGCGTAGGATTGCGCTACAAATAGCGGCTATCACAGCCATTGCCACACTGGTCGGTTGTGCCACGGCTCAGAAAGTCGGTGGAGTGCATGCTAGTTCTGGTAGTCAGGCCAAAACCCTAAGCTATCTATCAACGATTGATAAGGAAAGAATGGGGAGTGCCTCGCCTGTTAAGGCGTTTATCGCCGGCAAGGACATTAACGATCTCAATAGGCCCACCGCTATTGGTATTCGCGGAAATACCATGTATATCGCCGACGCGGGTGTGGGTGTAATCTTTCGCTACAATCTGAGTACAAAACAGCTGAAACCGCTACTTAGGGCCGGTGATCTCATTGTGGGTGAGGTGACCGATATCTATGTAAACAGTGATTTTTCATTTTTCGCCGCAGACAATCTGGGTAAGCAAGTATTTCACTTTTCCCCCAGCGGCGGCTTAATTAAGGTTTACTCCGATGAGCCAAATGTTTCTCGTCCTATTGCCGTTTCGTTCGATGAGAAGAGCGGGCAGTTAGCCGTTGCTGATGAGTTCTATAGTCATATTGTGTTTTTTGATAGTGCTGGTAAACCAATTCGAGGGATTGGTGGGCGGGGTGAAGGCAACGCCAAGTTTCGCATGATTACCGACATGATTCAGACCAGCTCGGGTTTTTACGTGAGTGATCGTATTGAATATGCTGTGCAACAATTAAATAAAGCTGGAAATTATCAAACACATTTTGGCGACCGTGAAGTTATTTTTCCGACGGCTCTTGCCATGGATAAAGACGGGAGAATATTTGTAGGTGATAAATCAGATAGCACGATAAAGGTTTTTAAAAATGGAAAACTTATCGATACTGTCGGAAAAAACGGTTACGGCAATGGAGAATTTCGTTACATCAGTGACATGAAACTAGTGGAAGACACACTTTACGTAGTTGATAGCCTAAATGGACGAATTCAGACGTTTAAAGTGCTTTCTGAAAGTGGCAGAAAATCATAGTTATCCATATGCGACGCCTAAAAGTTGGCTTGATTTTGAGTTGTCTGGTTTTTGCTGGGTGTGCTACACATCCTGCGGAATTTCGATATTTTACTTCGCAGCAAGAGAAGATTTGGCCACAACCTCCATTGACTGCAAGGGTGAAGTTTGGCGGGGTGCTTGTTGGTGAAGACAATTTTGTTACAGAAAAAAGCTCCACGAGTATTCAAAAAGCGTGGGGCTGGTTAACAGGGCTCGTATTTGGTGAAGCGGCACCAAAGAGGCTGATGAGACCGCATTCCGGTGCTGTGTCGAAAGATGGTAATCGAATATATGTTACTGATATTGGCAGAAAAGCGGTCTTTGTTTTTGACAAAAAAAAGGGGAGATTGGATGTATGGGAGTCAGCTACCAGTAATGTTGGCTTCATTTCCCCGATTGCAATTGTCGAAAACGAAAACAACGAAATATTGGTTTCGGACGCTGATTTAGGTGCGGTATTTGTGCTAACCCCTTCAGGGGAGCCCGTAAGAGTAGTTGGTCTTAATGACCTAAAACGCCCAACAGGACTTGCCTACGATGCTAAAAGCAAGTTGCTTTTTGTGGCTGACTCTTCATTACACCAGGTCCTGGTTTTTAATGAGAGTGGCGAGAAAAAATATACCATTGGAAAAAAGGGTGGAGGAGATGCCGCTTTCAATGCGCCCACCCATATCGACCTACACGAAGGGCGCTTATACGTGGTTGATACCTTAAACTCCAGAGTGCAAGTGTTTAACCAAAATGGTGAATACATAAAACATTTTGGAAAACGTGGTCTCTATTTGGGAGATATGCCGAGACCAAAGGGGATTACGGTGGATTCTGCTGGTAGGGTGTTCGTTGTAGAATCATATTATGACTATCTGCTAGTATACAACACCGATGGTGAGTTTTTATTACCCATCGGAGGATCTGGAAATTTACCAGGGCAATTTTTTCTACCAGCCGGTGTTTGGTCCGATGGGAAGGACAACGTTTTTGTCGCAGACATGTTTAATGGACGGGTTGTACAGTTCGAAATGTTAGGTAAGCAAGATAATAAAGAACAGCTCTTAGGGATGAAGACTCAATGAGATCAAAAGGTTTCGCTTTAGTAACGACAGTAGTATTTGCTTTGCTGAGCACTACCTTATGTTCTGCCGCAGACCAAAGTCGTTTTGCACCAAACAGACAATCCGATGTAGCAAACACCAAGCACAATTTTGCATTGACTGACCCGCCGTTTTTAGCAGGAAACCCAAGAACGGTAAAGGCTGTTGATAATGAAGAAGTGTGCGTTTTTTGTCATACACCTCATTTTTCAGATACCACCAATCTCGCAC
>JAOUPJ010000351.1 GCA_029879945.1 Gammaproteobacteria bacterium | reverse complement strand
GGGTGGTACGATTTTAGACTCAGCTCAAACTTTACTGGCATGAGTTGGTCTCCCTTAAAGGTGTTAGTCACCGATTTTACCCCGGCACCCTTCAAGGTCGAAACAGAGCACCTGGGGAAAAGGTTCAAGGCGGGAGATAAGGTAAACATACGTGCAAGTGCTTCCATGTTTGCAGGCGGACCTTATGCGAATGCCAAGATAAGACTAACCTCGACGCTGCGTTCGGCGGGGTTCCACAATACCAATCAAAGTTTCAAGAAATTTCATTTCGGATATTTTAACGCATCCGGAACAAGAACCCTTTTAAACCGAAACGCGACGCTAAATAATGAAGGAGAAATCACAGAATCCTTTGTGTTGCCTGATAGTTTGAATTTCTATGTGGGAACCATCGATACCGAGGCGGCAGTAACAGATGATCGTGGCAAGTCGGTCGCCTCAATGGCCTCTACAAAGTTTGTAGGCCGAGATCGATTTGTGGGTTTGCGAAACACGCAGTGGGTATATAACGCCGGAGAGAAGGCGACCTTTGAAGCAGTCGTGCTAGATGATGAGAGCCAAATCGTAACGAATGTGCCTATCCACGTAAAAGTCAAATACCAGGAAACCGTTATTTCTCGCGTTAAAGGTCCAGGCAACGCCTATCTCTCCCGGTACACACACAATTGGATCGATGTACACGAGTGTAAGATAAGTTCAGAAAAAGGGGCAGTAAGGTGTACTTTTGTCCCCGAAAAGCCGGGCTCCTACCAGTTTCAAGCCAGTGTGAATGACAGTAAAGGGCGGTCACATCAATCCACGATCACCGCTTGGGTGACTGGTAGCGGATTTGTTAACTGGGCGCAGGAAAACAACGACAATCTGGAAATCATAGCAGAAGAAACTTCACTGACGATCGGTCAAACAGCTAATTATCTGGTCAAGAATCCGTTTCCGGGTGCAATGGCTCTGGTCACTATCGAGCGGTATGGTGTTTTGAAAAGCTGGGTGCAGGAACTGAAAACAGGAACGCCGTTGATCAGCTTTGAAGTGCTGCCCGATTACCTGCCAGGATTTTATCTGTCAGTGACTGTGATGTCACCGCGTGTGGATAAACCGCTTGAAAATGGCAAAGTGGATTTGGGTAAGCCAACATATCGGATGGGATACGTGTCATCCAGTGTAGTGGATCCTTACAAAACGCTGGACGTGAAGGTCAAAACAGATAGCGAGACCTATCAACCCAGGTCTCAGGTGAAGGCAAGTATTGAGGTGAGTTCAAAGGAGGCGCGTAACAAGCGCTTTGAGATTGCTGTGGCCGTTGTGGATGAGTCGGTTTTGGCACTCAATAAAGAAAGGAAATCCTACTATGATCCGTATGCGGGTTTTAACCATCTTGACAATTTGGATCTCAAAAACTACAGCCTTATCTCACAACTACTTGGACGGCAGAGGTTTGAGAAAAAAGGGGTAGACAGTGGAGGTGATGGAGACCCCGGTGTAGCGCCTTCTGCGCTGCGAAATCTTTTCAAATATGTGACTTACTGGAATCCGAGCATCGTGCCTGATAGTGATGGAAAAGCAAATATTGACTTTGTGGTTCCCGATAATTTGACAGGTTGGCGAGTGCTGGCTTGGGCGGTCACGCCCGATGATTTTATGGGGCTAGGCGATAGTAATTTCAAAGTCAGTAAGCACACAGAAATCCGACCGGTAATGCCTAATCAATTGGTAGAGGGTGACTCGTTCAAGGCAGGTTTTAGTGTGATGAACCGAACGGATAAAACCAGGACGATACAAACATTTTTACAGGTAGTGGGGCCTCTCGAAAAAGGAACAAACACAACGCAGAACAAGGTCATCACCTTAAAACCCTTTGAAAAGCAAATCGTGTGGATGCCACTGAAGACGAGAGGAGACGGTGTACTCCGATTTATGGCGGGGGCGGGGGATAATTCCAGTAGCGATCGCATGGAGCACCAACTTGTCGTCAATAAGAGGCGCTCACTGGAAACTGCTGCCACCTATGGGACGACTGAAAAAGAGAAAGTCAGTGAATCCGTTCATATCCCCGAAAATATCTATACCGATGTGGGTGAAGTGTCAGTTACGCTTTCTCCAACTGTTATTGGAAATATTGATGGTGCCTTTGAGTATGTGAAAGACTATCCCTATTTTTGTTGGGAGCAGCGACTCACCAAGGCGGTCATGGCATCCAATAATAAAATATTGTCGGATTATTTAAAGAAAGAAACCCGGTGGGAAAACCCGGATGCAATGGTACAGGACCACCTCGACAGAGCGGCTAGCTACCAGGCACCCAACGGGGGTATGGCGTTCTGGATCGGTCGAAACGACTATGTGAGCCCCTATCTTTCTGCCTATACCGCAATTGCATTCAATTGGTTAAGACAGGCGGGATACCGTATTCCCGAAACGGTAGAAAGCCGATTACATGAATACCTTCAAACTATGATCCGTAAAGATGTGTTCCCAGATTTCTATAGCAAAGGTATGGCTTCCTCGGTACGCGCCGTTGCCCTTGCTGCACTGGCGGAACATAACAAGGCAATGGGGCAAGACACCAAGCGCTATATGGAACATCTACAGGAAATGGATCTGTTCGGGCGTTCATTTTTGCTGTCTGCGGCAATCCGCACAAATCTGAATAAGGATGCTATCGATTCCGTTCTGAATTCGATACTCGGAAGCGCCAATCAAACCGGCGGAAAATTTCAGTTCCTTGAGATGCTGGATGATTCATACAAGACGATGTTGGCGACGCCCTTGCGTTCAAACTGTACTATTTTAAGCAGTTTGGTTGAGGCGCAGAAGTCGACGGAATTAGGAAACAAGATAGCGGATATCCCCTTTAAACTGGTACGAATGATTACCCAGGCCAGGGGGAATCGCAATCATTGGGAAAACACGCAGGAAAACGTGTTCTGTTTAAATTCTCTCGTCGACTACAGTGGCTTCTATGAACCCAAAGCACCGATGTACTCAGTGGATGTCACCTTTGATAATCAACGCATGGGCAGCAAGCAATTCAGTAGCAAACAAGATGCGCTTGAAACACTAAGTCGACCCATACAAGACGGTGATGCGGGCAAACGGGCCCAGATTGAGCTTCACAAGAAAGGGGAAGGACGACTCTACTACTCTGCTCGTGTCTCCTACGATTTGAAGGAAGACAATCGCTCTCGAATCAACTCAGGGATAGAGGTGAGAAGGGAGTACAGTGTGGAAAGAAACGGTGAGTGGACCATACTCCAAAGCCCCATGAAACTTAAGCGGGGTGAACTGGTGCGTGTGGATCTATTCGTATCCGTTCCAGCTACCCGTCACTTTGTAGTCGTTAATGACCCGTTGCCGGGTGGACTGGAACCAGTCAATCAGGATCTGGCCACAGCCTCAACAATAGAC
>JAOUPJ010000087.1 GCA_029879945.1 Gammaproteobacteria bacterium | reverse complement strand
CAACGGCATTGTTTGCGGCGTCGGGGATGTTGTTACTTATTTTGTTGGGTGCAGTTACCGGACTAATCGGAGGCTAGGAGGGGCTATGCGCCTTAAAGGAGAAAGCGTGGGAGGAAGTGGGACAGGTAAGTTGATCGGCGTGGTGGTTGGCCTCTTTTTAATCGCCCAACTGGCCCTGTTTTTTTATTGGAATAACGAGCCAGATCCTCTGGATATTTCACTGATAACTCAGGAGCAGGGTACGAAGGACGGCACCGGTCCGGTGATTGGATACACCACTACCGTTACACTGGAAAAGGTGGTTTCTACTTTGCTGGACAAGCCGGGTGGTTACATGAGTAACGATGTCACGCCACCGACAGTCCTGATGGACGATATTCCCAGCTGGGAGTTTGGCGTCCTGGTACAGATACGCGATCTGGCCAGAGTCTTTCGAAATGACTTTTCCCGCGCTCAGTCGCAATCTGTAGAGGATAAGGATCTTTCCATCGTAGAGCCCCAATTCAATTTCGACTCAGACTCCTGGTTGTTTCCACCGTCGGAAGGAGAGTATCGGGAAGGACTGGAGGCCTTGCAGAACTACCGAAAGCGGCTTTTTGACAAGGGTCAGACGGAAGCCCAATTCTTTGCCCGTGCCGACAATCTGGTGGATTGGCTGGCGATCGTGGAGAAGCGCCTCGGTTCCTTATCTCAACGACTCAGCGCCAGTGTGGGGCAAGTACGAATCAATACCGATTTGGCGGGTGATACGGCAGCGGCCCAATCCACACCCAAGCCTGCCGAGTTGGAAATCAAGACTCCATGGACAGAATTGGATAATGTGTTTTACGAGGCGCGAGGCACGGCTTGGGCGCTCATTGCGTTTATGAAGGCCATTGAGCATGATTTTGCAGATGTATTGAATAAAAAGGCGGCCCTGGTCAGTCTGCGCCAAATCATTCGGGAGCTGGAGGGCACCCAGGATACGGTTTGGAGCCCGGTGGTCCTAAACGGGAGTGGTTTTAGCCTTTTCGCAAATTATTCCCTGGTAATGGCCTCCTATATCTCTAGAGCCAATGCGGCGATCATTGACTTGAAGCGTCTTTTGCAAGACGGTTAGTCCGAAATCAACTGACGAAAATTTTCTATGATGGGATAGGGTAACTTTTCCCGCTTGGGTTTTTGACTTGATGGTTGAGAAATCGTATACAAGTGCTTGATTCCATATTTTTTTGCTGAATCCAGTACTTCGATATTGTCGTCCACAAACAGGGTTTTCTGCGGATCGTACGCGAGCAGGCTTTGAAGTTTGCTCCAGAACTGGGGGTCTTCTTTGGGCAGTCCAAGATCGTGGGAACTTACGATCTTGTCCAGGCAGCGCTCCATTTCGGTGTGCTCCATTTTCAGGTTTAAGACCTTGCGATGGGCGTTGGTTACGAGAATACGGGGTTTACCCAGTTTTTCGACATAGTGTAGAAAATCCAGCACACCGTCATGGATGGCAATCAAGTGGCGAGTCTCTTCTTTTAAATTGGCGATATCGAGTCCCAGTTCCTGCGTCCAAAAATCCACGCAATACCAGTTTAAAGTACCTTGGTGGGATTTGAACACGCGTTCCAACTCATTTCGGGCATCTGTTTCATCTCTTCCGTGAATCTCGGCATAACGTTGCGGGAGATGCTCTTGCCAGAAATGATCGTCGTAGTGTAAATCCAGTAAGGTGCCGTCCATGTCCAGAAAGACATCGTCTATATCTTGCCAATCCACCAAGGTGCATACTCCAGTTTGCCGTCGATATTAGAGTTTGATTTTAAGCTCTCTGTTAAAATATGCTACACGCCTTGAATAGGCTCCAATTTAAAGGGTTAATGAATGGACATATCGGAAGATACCCCGGTCGTAATGTGCTTCTCTGGCCACGATCCCACAGGTGGGGCTGGAATTCATGCCGATATTGAAACGATCGGCAGTTTAGGAGCCTATGCCACATCGGTGATTACCACCTTGACGATCCAGGATACACAGGACGTGCAGGGCTATATACCTATCGATGAGGCAACGATTGCCGAACAAGCCCGTGCCGTATTGGAAGATATGCCGGTTGCGGCGTTTAAGATTGGAATGGTGGGGAGCGCTGAGGCCGTGGAGGCCATCCATGCCGTTTTACAAGATTATCCCGACGTGCCCGTGATCCTCGACCCTGTTTTACGTTCTGGCAACGGAACAGAGTTGGCGGACCGAGAGACCCAGGAAGCCATAAAAGAGTTATTAATCCCTCTTACTACGATTCTCACCCCTAATTCATTGGAAGCGAAAGCCTTGGCAAGTGAGGCAGATAGTCTTGCCGCGTGCGCCCATGAGCTAATCGACTTAGGGGCGGAATATGTCTTGATCACCGGAAGCCATGAAAACACTGAGTCGGTAATCAACACGCTCTATTCTGAAAACGGTGAAGTCGATTCCTATGAATGGGATCGCCTACCCCACAGTTATCACGGATCGGGCTGTATTCTAAGTGCCGCGATCGCTGCACTGATTGCCAACGGCGTAGAGGTCGCGGAGGCGGTCAGCGACGCCCAGGAATTTGTTTGGGAGGCGCTGGATTCTGCCTCCAGATTAGGCATGGGCCAACACCTGCCCAACCGCTTCTTCTGGGTGGAAACCGAAGAAAGTGAGGATGAGTGAGGCGTCGCGCGAAGTTTCCGGGCTCTATGGCATAACACCGGACCATGATAGCGCCAGCTGGCCAGGGCTCTCGGTAAAGATTCAGGCATTTCTGCACTCTGGTGGATCTGTCTTACAATACCGAAATAAATCCAAGAAAAATTATATTGATCTCAAAGAGTTAATAAAATTGCGCGAGTCCTGCCGGGAATCGGGTGTGGTTTTTATCGTGAACGACGACCTCTCACTTGCGATAAAAACCGCGGCAGATGGTGTCCACATCGGCAAAGAAGACTGCACTCTGCTCGAAGCCAGAAAGGCCCTGCCCCACGGGATAATCGGTGTTTCATGCTACAATCGCCTGGATTTGGCCCTGGAGGCACAGGAAAACGGGGCCGACTACGTGGCGTTTGGCAGCTTTTTTCGCTCAAAGACCAAACCACAGGCAGTTAAAGCAGAGATAGGTTTACTTAGGCAGGCGAGGGAAAAAATCAATCTACCCATCGTTGCCATTGGAGGCATTACGCCTGAAAACGGGGCCGAGTTACTTCGAAATGGTGCCCATTCCCTGGCGGTAATCAATGAACTGTTTGCCTGTAACGATGTGTGTGACAGCACACAGAAATTTATTCGGCTTTTTCACTAAACCTTGGTGAAATACAGCAACACAAAGATCGTATCGATAAAGAATATTTGGAGGAGAGGTGATGACACGTTCCCACGACTTATTTGTACAAGCCCAAAAGACCATCCCTGGGGGAGTCAACTCCCCAGTGCGAGCGTTCAAAGGTGTGGGCGGTGATCCAGTCTTCTTTCAGTCCGCCAAAGGTGCATACGTGGTGGACGAAGACGGAAAACAGTACATCGATTATGTCGGTTCCTGGGGTCCCATGATAGCGGGGCATTGTCACCCCGATGTATTGGCAGCGGTTCAGGAAAAAATTCAGTCAGGCCTTTCCTTTGGTGCGCCCACCAAGATTGAAACCGAAATGGCCGAGCTGGTGTGTGAGCTGGTCCCTTCCCTGGAGCAAGTCCGCATGGTCAGTTCAGGAACTGAAGCGACCATGAGCGCCATTCGTCTGGCACGAGGCTTTACGGGTAGAGACAAAATCATCAAATTCGAAGGATGTTACCACGGACACTCTGATTCCCTGCTAGTGAAAGCAGGCTCAGGCGCACTCACATTTGGCGTGCCCACATCACCCGGTGTTCCCGCATCTTTTGCCGAGCACACCATTACCTTGTCTTTTAACGATATAGACCAGGTCAGAGAGGCCTTTTCGCAGGCACCCGATGCCATCGCGTGTGTTATCGTGGAGCCTGTGGCCGGAAACATGAACTGTATTCCTCCTGTCCCTGGATTTCTCGAAGGTCTCCGCGAGCTATGCACCCAATATGGTGCGGTCTTGATCTTTGACGAAGTAATGACCGGCTTCCGTGTCGCCCTGGGCGGGGCACAACAGCACTACGGTGTGACACCGGACATGACCACCCTGGGCAAAGTCATCGGAGGTGGAATGCCGGTGGGGGCCTTTGGCGGCAAGCGCGAAATTATGGCGCAATTAGCCCCAGTAGGACCGGTCTATCAGGCAGGGACCTTGTCTGGCAATCCTGTTTCCATGGCCGCTGGTATGGCGACTTTGAAA
This sequence comes from Gammaproteobacteria bacterium, assembly GCA_029879945.1. Classification (GTDB taxonomy): domain Bacteria; phylum Pseudomonadota; class Gammaproteobacteria; order S012-40; family S012-40; genus JAOUPJ01. Next base: position 7,744 of record JAOUPJ010000087.1, on the reverse strand, counting down.
TTGGCTATGCAGCCAGGTTTTCATGAGAATCTTGCAAGACTGGCGAGCAATCTCTGTGATGGTGTACAGGCTGCTGCCAACAAAGCGGGGGTCCCACTCACTACAAACACGGTTGGCGGAATGTTTGGTTTCTTTTTCACAGACCAGAAAGTAAATTCGTTTGCTCAAGCCACCGCTTGCGACACGGAGCGATTTAAAAAGTTTTTTCATGGCATGTTGGATGAGGGTGTGTACCTTGCCCCTTCTGCTTTTGAGGCAGGCTTTACCTCGTCGGCGCATACCGATGCAGATATTAGTCAGACCATCGAAGCCGCGGCACGAGTATTTGCCAAGCTCTAAGTTGGAATCCCTCGTTCGCTTCCAGCCAATAGCCTGCTCTCAAAGAGTAAAGCAATGGAATCAGGCCTTGTAAGCGATTTACTAGACTGGATACGTGCTCACCCAAATTGGGCGGGCATGGTCATTTTTCTCATAGCCATGTCTGAATCTCTTATTGTCATTGGCATTGCCGTACCGGGCGTCGTCTTCATGATTGGAGTGGGTGCCCTGGTGGGTAGTGGGGTGCTGGCTTACCAGTCCACCGTGATTTGGACGTTCTTCGGGGCCATCGTCGGGGACGGACTCAGTTTCTGGATTGGTCAGCGCTTCCACCGGCACATCGAATCGTGGTGGCCATTTCGTCAACGAAGAGATTTGCTTCCCAAGGCACACGTCTTTTTTGAAAAACATGGCGGTAAAAGCGTCCTATTTGCGCGATTTATTGGGCCTTTACGGGCCATTGTCCCAGCCGTGGCCGGTATGGCAGAAATGTCTCCGCCGCGCTTTTATCTAGTCAATATCATATCGGCAGCGGCCTGGGCCTTGGTAATTCTCTTGCCGGGCATGGTCTTCGGTGCCTCACTAGAGATGGCCTCGGCGGTGATGCTGCGACTGATAAGCAGTATGCTACTGGCCAGCACGCTGCTGTTTCTTGTTTTCGCCCTAATTCGAGTCGCTCTGCCATTTCTCTTTCCTGCGCTTTTAGGTAAGACGGCCCTAGTAAAAAATGGCTGGTCATTTGGTGCCCTGCTATTAATTGTTAGCTTACCATCCTTCTTTCTTATCCAATCTGGTCATGTGCCAGTTGAAATGCGGGTGCCGTCCCAAGCAACGAAAAAAAATCGGTTGGACGCAGATTTTTGGTGGTCAGGGGGTTTGGTGGCCGGAGAAAGCAGTCCCTGGTTTCGCTCTGTTCAGATAAAAGCAAGTGAGCACACGCTGCGTTCGTTGCTGTTAGAAGCCGGTTGGCAGGAAAGCAAGCCGATGACGGCTTCGAACCTGCTGTACAATTTTTCACCTGATGCAGGGTTAAGGGACTTGCCCATTGCTCGGTCAGACAATGTACTATCGTTTGTTTATATGGGAGAAGGGGATGGCACGCGTTTAGCGCTTTCACTTTATGCGCCTTCGGCGAGTTTTGACGATGGTGAGCAGTTTTGGCTGGGCACTATTCGCCAGCAGGCCCCCGGTCATTTCCTGCATTTGGTTTACTATGCTAAAGACGCGGTCATCGAACCCTCCCTGGACAAATCGATACCAGGCATGTGGGGAAATATGGATTCAAAACAGATAGAACAGACTTTTCTGATTAAGGGCGCGGCAAAATGAAAAACCAGGGTTTTCTCAAACGCTTTCAATTTGCTCTTAGAGGGATTGGTCTGGCAGCCCGTACAGAACGTAGCGTACAAACACAGCTCGTGTTTGCCACACTGATCTGCCTCGTGCTTATTTATCTACAGGTCAATGCAATCTGGTGGGCGATACTGATCCTCACCATTGCCCTGGTGCTAAGTATTGAGTTGATCAATACCGCAATTGAAGCCGTATGTGACCTGGTTGAACCCGATCACCATCCACAAATCGAGAAAATAAAAGACATCGCCGCCGGAGCAGTTTTGCTCGCCAGCATCGCTTCGTGTCTCATTGCGCTATCGTTCGTGATCTACCTAGTTAAAGGCTAAGCACCTACAGCCTTTTTCTCAGGACGAGGCTCTCGTTGTCCAGTGTCGTTGGCCGAATTCAGCTCAGCGTCATTGCTTCCGCTGACCTTTCTCAAGTCTACCAAACCGATGGGTGGTTGTGGTGCGGCCATGCGCAGCTCACCCGTTACTCTGGCACCCCTGGCAATCGCTATTTCCGGACTCGTGATAGTGCCGGAAACATCGGCGCGAGAGCAGAACTCCAGTTTTCGTCTGGCAACCAACTCACCTTCTACAACGCCCTCTACAACAATTACATCGGCTACCGCCTTTCCCTTCCACACGCAGGTAGAAGAAATGACCAAGAAACCATCGATGTAACCATCCCCTTCGAAATGACCGTCGATTCTCAGACGACCGGAACTCCTCAGCTCACCAATAAATGTGGTATTTTCAGGTATTACTATCATCTGCTATACCTTAGGGGTTTGCCCCATTCGTTTTTGTATATTTCAGCGCACAGGTGTCGCCACCTGCACACAGTAATATTAGGCCAAAATCAGAGCAAGGTCTAACGAAAATCCAGATGAAGCATACGACCATTTGTTTTATCTGCAATGGTCTGATAGGCCTGATTTGTTTCCGGATCGGATCGACCCAGAGGCATGGTGAACACGGGTGAGGGGATGTCTGAATAATAGATCGCGTCATTGGAAGGCTCGTCACCCACCAACAGATAGGCGCCGGGCGGCGGGGCACTACGAGCCGCTTCTCTGAAACCTTCTCCTATCGTTTCGCGGGCCCCGCCAAAAGGGGCTCCAGTCATAAGTTTGTCGAACATATGTCCCATGGTGCCGGTGTAGGTCTCGGCCCTTCCGTCTGTGAACCAGGTGATGGCCCCTAGTTTTTTTCCGGATCTAACGACTATCGCCCTTAGTATAGGGATGAGAAACGAAGTTAAGCCGTGCATGGAGCCCGACGCGTCTACTACCAAGTGCAAGTCCTCTCCGGGCAAACCTTTGAGGCCTTTAATAAAAAGATCGAAATCTTTCTTGCCAAAGGTAGTGCTCTGTATGATTCGATCCATGGCGCTGCTATCGGCGCTCATGGCCATTTCTTCCAGGCTATTTGAAAGACTGGATTTTTCCAATTCCGCGGCAGCCAGTTGATTCTTGAGATTTTCGATTTCTTCTTTTAGTTTGGGAACCTCATATTCCTGGGCTGTTCTGGAGGTCAGAAGAATGGTCACCATCAGAAATATGAATGTGGCCAGCATGAGTAGAGAAACGTCAGAAAAGCTTTCATATATATTTGTGTATGTAAACCGACGCTTTTTCATTTGAGTTAATCTTTACGCCTTTCCAGATAAAGCTTGAATCGTGTCCACCACGAGCGATTGAGGCTATGCATCAACTGTAACTCTTGCTTCAAAAGGGCGCGGTAAAAGCGCTGCATACGCAAAGTTTCTTTCAATGTATAAGTGCCTCCATCATCGCCTGTGACCTTGTAAAGGTCTTTTATCGCCTCGTGAAATTCCACAATGGATGATTTGGAATCCTTAAAGGCGTTTTGAAGCGCTGTTATACGCTGCCCCAGGGCCTCTATTTCTACATTGAGGAAGCGAACGTCGCGTTCCATGCTTGGCTTGAAATCAGGCGCTAAATAAACCATGCATATCCTATTTAGCTGTTCGTGCAGGCTAGTGATTCCGTTTTCTGTGATAAGCGCAAAAATTCTTAATAAAACACCCCCCAATACGGCACCCAGCAAAGTGGTGTAAAAAGCGGTGCCCATACCGCTCATCGCTTTACGCAGCCCTTCCAGGAGCAGATCTTGGTCGGTTCCCAGTGCATCCAATGACGAGGTTAGTCCAGTAAGTGTAAGGGTGAGGCCCATTACAGTCCCTATCAATCCGAGTGTGATTAATAGGTTTCCCAGTACCTCGATCGCATGACTGATTCGGTAATAAACGGCGTATTCCATGGATATCAGGGAATCGAAATCGGGTGACTCGTTACAGGCAGCTACCACTTTTAGTGAATCAAAAAAACGATTGACCGCCCGTTTTTTGCGGTGACTGGCTTCCACCCCCATCAGGCCTTTTTCCTGTGCCAGATACTCCTGCCTCGTAATTTCTACCCCTTCTGAGGTCAGGCGTATGGTAAGGAAGAAGCTCGTCAGAACACCAATTATGAACAGGGCCGTAATAATCCAGGTGATTTTGCTTTTGTCTTGGCTGAGAAATGCGAGGATATCTGTGTCGACATAGAGTCCCAGATAGATAATTGTTGCTGCTGAGGCCCATAACAGCCACACGACAAAGGTTCGGTGAGCCCTGTTCATTAGCTTTAACCCTTTTCCGACCTGAGTCGGTGATTCGCCTGTTAAGGCTTGTTTTTATAGGGGGCAAGCTGTTAAAGCTTGTCCCTCCTCCCTGAACAACTTTACTGAGTGTCTAATTCGTTCGCGTGTGCGGGTTTGTGTTTAGCGGTGTTTTGTTCGCTTTCTTCTTGTCCTGCCTGTTGAACGCGTCTCTCAGTGATCCGAACGTTATGCTCCCTTATCGCCATAATAACGCCCATCGGCTCCAGCAATAAGGTTTCAGCAACATCACCATTCTGCGATAGGAATTCCGATAACGTCTTGTTTTTTTCCTCATAGGGGTTAAAAAGCACGTGGGTTAGGCCTTTTAATGCTTCCCTATACTGGCTTTGATCCTCAAATCGTGGTGGTAATCCTAGCACATCTCGTTTGGCAGCCAACATAGTCCGACCGGGCCACTCGCTTGCCGCGCGAAAAGGTAAATTGTCATCTGACGCTACAGAGGCCAGTGTAGCGATAAGTTGGTCCTCGGGAGATATCATTTGTAAGCGATGATCGATGGATTGCGCCTTGTCTTGAATCATAAATGTGGTTGCCAGCAGAAAGACCAGGCCGATTACCACTCCCCTTTGACCCAGGAGGCCGGTTTTGCCAAGTGAAGAGTTGAGCTGAATGAGTAAGGGTATGCCCCGAAACAAAACCAAAGCCAGGCAAAGCAATGCCCAGGATGAATCGCCGACTAAAAAACCAATCACGATCGCCAGTAAGAGTATGAAACCAAGTAAATCACTAAAGATAAATTTGTTGTCCACAATTACAACGGCTGCAAGTAGGGCAAGAAAAATCACACCGAATGCCCAATTTACATCGGCGGTACTCATGAGCACGTGCCCCTGTATGGCGTCTGCCAATCCAATCACCGGATTTTGGAGCCAATGAATATTGTCCCAGCCTGCTTTTATCGCCATGGCTACGACAACACTCAGGAGTATGCCGATGTAGACATGTAGACTGTTTTTTGTGGGATCGGGCTTCTTCCACCACATATAAGCGAGTGCTAACGGATAGGCTAACGCGATGGGATGTAAGGTGATCGCCACAGCGATCATTATCATCTGTGTAAAATACCAGCCACCAAACATGCGAGGCTTGCTTCTGTAGGCGTGGTCCAACCAATTACCAAAAACAAAGCATATCAGTAGGAAAATCCCCGCGCCGAAACTGTCTATTTGCTGCACTAAGGTGGGAGATATTGCAAATAGCGCAAGTGCAATTAATGCTGCTTCTTGATTGGTGTGTTTTGCGGTCCATTTATACATCAGCAGCATTGCTATTAGTGCAATCGAGGCCGAAAATAATTTGGCTGCTAGCATATTGCCGGGCCAATATATGCCCACTGGTATAAACAGCAGCGCCCTAAAATCTGGAGCCCCCAAGGTAACGATGGGATTTATGATGTTATCCGACACGCTCCAGTTCAACAATAATCCTCTAGCCGCTTGTTCATCAATACCATAAGGATCTAAAGCGATGACTTGGCTAAAAAATAAAACGGCTCCCCATACGATTGCGGTCGGTATGGCCCAGTAACGAGTTAAATATTCTTGAAAATTTTGTTTGTTCATAGTTAAAACGATTGAACCTGGAATTTAATTATCTTACACTGGTCACCCTTATTGGGTCATGACCCTATACCTGCGGCAAGCAAGCATACCAGAAACTGCCTAACTGCCACAGCGTTTAGAGCCAAGCTTCTAAATAAGGGATGTTTTTGTACGATCTTTTACATCGCTGTTGACAGTCATTCCCATTAGTGCTTGAATGCCCCGATCAGTAGTGATATATATGTCGAGTTTGAAGAATTTACGGTTTAACTTAGGGAGGTGGGCCGTGCTGCATACAGATGCAATTGCGATTATTTACCTATTGTGGTTCCTTGGATCATTTTTCCTTGCATGGACAATGGTCAAGGTTAATTCATAAGGGTTTAATTTATTTTCACGAATCGCATATCCGATTTATAAAATGGTTAAAAATGAATCGGCATATGGGAGGTTTCAAACGGGAGGGCTTTTGAAGATGCAACGCTTAGCTACCGCCTTAACGGCCGCTGCGTTTATTTTGGGTACTATGGTGCCTTCAATAGCGATGTCATCCGCGCAATATCCTCGCGGAAATGGCGATATTAATAACGGAAAAGCAATATTTGACAACGGTAAAGGCGATGTTCCTGCCTGTTCTTCCTGCCATGGTGCAGATGGAATGGGTGACGACAATATGGGAACACCGCGAATTGCCGGACAATTTGCGATCTTCTTGCGTAAACAGCTAGAAGATTTCGCTACTGACAAGCGTATGGACACCACGATGTTTGTGATGAACGCCAACGCTAAAGGTCTTTCTCCGAAAGATCGAAATGACGTTGCCACTTACCTCGAGTCTATCAAACCAAAAACTAGTAACTTTAAGGGCTCTGACCTTAAAGCTATTAAAGAAGCGGGTACTGTACCCGTTGGTCAGACTCACAAAGGTAAGTCCCTGGTTGAATGGGGCCAAGGTAATCGTGCCAAGCCAGTGCCAGCATGTAAAGCATGCCATGGTTACAACGGTCGCGGCGCGCCACCTGTATACCCAAGAATCGGTGGACAACGTTATGTTTATCTTGTGAATCAGCTCAAGAAGTGGAGAGATGGTACTCGTGCAAACGATCCTATGTCACAAATGCAAAAAGTTGCGCGTAACATGTCTGATGAAGACATCTACAATGCAGCTGCATACCTGACTAAGGCGTCAGACTACTCTGATGGTAACTTCTTCACGCCTTACGATCGTCACTAAGAGTACTTTTTTCAAGACTTGACATAAAAGAGCGGCGAAAGCCGCTCTTTCTTTTTGTGCCAAGCTATCTTTTTGATTTATATAAAAAAATAGTTGTGTTCTTATTTTGAGATTTATTGAAGAACTTTGGTATAATGCGCCATGGCTAAAAAACAACCTTTAAAATCTGGCGAAAAAATTCTATTCATCGTATTTGGAGTTTTTTTCTTACTGGCGGTAGTCGCTTACATCGCTTTGGAAAGTTTTCGACTTAATAGTGATAAGCCCGTGTTTGTTCAAAACACATTTTTTGATTTTTCACCGGTCGGTAAGGAAGGGTCGCAGATTTACCAGCAGGCTAGGTGTAATTCCTGTCATCGGGCATTGCGCATGGGTACCAGTATGGGGCTCATTTTAGACGGTATAGGCTCTAGACGTACTGTCGATTGGTTGGAATCTTTTCTGGTTAATCCCGAAAAAACTTACGGTGCTCCGACACTGGACCACGGTCTAGCGCCAAAAGAAGCTGCATATGTCAACGACATATCTCGTGCCGATCTGCGAAAAATTGCCGTGTTTTTGTCTGAGCTCAGGGCAGATGCCGGGTCTTCGGTGGCCAAAGTTCCTCCTCCAGAGAGATCTGAATT